>JAFMQT010000494.1 GCA_017354515.1 Nocardia sp.
TGTTCCAGCGGATTGCGGGGCGCCTGATAGGCCGCCTCGGAGGTGAAAACCGGCTCGGGCAGGGCCCGGCGATCCAGTTTGCCGACCGGGGTCAGCGGAATCCGGTCCAGCACCATGATCGACGAGGGCACCATGTAGGTGGGCAATCGGCGCGCGACATACTCGCTCAGCGCCGCCGTGTCGATCGAATACCCGTGTGCCGCCACCACATACGCGACCAGAACGGTGGCGCCGGCGGCATTGGTGTGACCGATGGTGGCGGCGAAGTCGACACTGTCGTGCGCGACCAGCGCGTCGTCGATCTCGCCCAGTTCGATCCGGAAACCGCGCACCTTGACCTGGAAATCGGAGCGGCCGACATATTCGACCTCACCGGTGGCGGTCCAGCGCACCACATCACCGGTGCGGTACATGCGCTCGCCCGGCACTGCCGGATTCGCGACGAACCGCTCGGCGGTAAGGCCCGCCCGCGCGTGATAGCCACGCGCCAGCTGAATACCCGACAGATACAGCTCACCGGCGACCCCGACCGGAACCGGCTGCAGCCGCGAATCCAGGATCAGCGAACGCAGACCGCGGATCGGACCACCGATGGTGACGGTGTCCTCCGAGGTCAGCGCCTCACTGATATTGGTCATGATCATGGTCTCGGTGGGGCCGTACCCGTTGTGCACGGCGCGCGTCGACCCGTCACCCAGCGCGATCGCCCACTTGGCGATCAGATCGGCCGGTACCGCCTCACCACCGGCGACCAGCACCCGCAGCGTGTCCAGGCCGCGCGGATCCACGGTCGCCAGGGCCGAGGGCGTGATGAAGGCGTGGGTAACGCCCTCGCGGCGGATCAGCTCCGCCAGTTCGGCGCCGCCGTACATTCCGGTGGGAACCACCACCAGGCGGCCACCCCCGCCGACCGCGAGCAGGAATTCCAGCATCGAGGCGTCGAAGCTGGGCGAGGCGAAATGTAGTGCGCGGGTATCGGAATCGAGCCGGTAGCGCTCGCGCTGCTCGGCGTCGAAATTCGCCAGGCCGCGGTGCGGCACGATCACGCCCTTCGGCACACCGGTCGAACCGGAGGTGTAGATGACGTAGGCCGTGTTCTCCGGCCGCAGGGGCCGGACCCGCTCGGCATCGGCTATCGGACCGTCGTCGAAAGAGTCCAGGTCCAGGTCGTCGAGGACCAACCAGCGGACCGAATCCGGAAGGTCGGCCCGCACCCCGGCCACCGTCACGCCGAGCGGCGCACCCGAGTCGGTCAGCATGTGCGCGATGCGGTCGGCCGGGTAGCTCGGGTCGATCGGTACGAAGGCCGCACCCGATTTGGTCACCGCCCATTCGGCGGCATACGAATCGGCCGAGCGTGGAATCGCGATCGCGATCAGATCCTCGGTGCCCCGGCCGTCCTCGATCAGCAGCCGGGCCAGGCGGTTCGACCAGGAATCCAGCTCGCCGTAGGTCAGACTGCGGCCCCAGGAACCGTCCGAGCTGTCATCGGACCGGCCCTCGACCACGGCGATGGCCTGCCGATCCCGGGATACCGCGCGCGCCAGCAACTCAGGCAGGGTTTCCGGCTCCGGGCCGGTTCCCCCGGTGCGGGTCAGTAGTTCGCGGCGCTCATCGCCGGAGAGGATATCGATGGCACCGACGCTGATATCGGGATCGGCGACGATTGCCTCCAGGATCCGCTGCCAGCGGGTGGCGAACGAATCGGCGGTCGGTTCGTCGAACAGTTCGGTGGCGTAGGTCAGCGCGAGCGCCATACCGGCCGATTCCTGCCCGGCGGATTCTCGTTCCGACAGCGTGAACTGCAGGTCGAAGCGGGCGCTGTTCTCCTCCAGATCCAGCGCGGACACGGTCAGGCCGGGCAGTTCGAGGCTCGCGCGTTCCTGGTTCTGGAATGACAGCGCCACCTGGAACAGCGGGTTGCGGGCCTGCGAACGTTCGGGCGCCAGCAGGTCCACCAGCCGCTCGAACGGCACATCCGCGTTGCCGAAGGCCTCCAGATCCGTGTGCCGCACCCGTTCCAGCAACGCACCGAAGGATTCGCCGCGATCGATCTCGGTCCGCAGCACCAGGGTGTTGACGAACATGCCGACCAAATCGTCGAGTTCTGCCTCACCCCGGCCGGCGATCGGGGTACCGACGGCGATGTCGTCGCCACCGGACAGCCGGGCCAGCAGGACCGCCAGCGCGCCGTGCATCACCATGAACAGCGATGAACCACGCTGCCGGGCAACATCTTCCAGTGCCGAGATCAGTTCCGGCGGCAGTATCCGGGTCAGCGTGGCACCGTGATGGGAGGCGATCGCGGGGCGCGGGCGGTCGGTCGGCAGGGAGATCTCGTCGGGCAGCCCGTCCAGCGTCGCGCGCCACCGCTCGACCTGTGCGGCCAGCAGCGAATCCGGTTCGTCCTCCGAGCCCAGCACCTCGCGCTGCCAGATCGCGAAGTCGGCATACTGCACCGGCAGCGGTGTCCAACCCGGACCGCTGCCCTGGGTGCGTGCGGTGTAGGCGGTCATCACATCGCGGGCCAGCGGGGTCATCGACACACCATCGGCGGCGATGTGATGGACGACCACGACCAGCACATGCTCATCGGATTGGATTTCGAACAGCCGGGTCCGCAGCGGAACCTCGTGCGCCACATCGAATCCGATGCCCGCGAATTCCGCGAGCGCGGCGCCGAGTTCGATATCGCCGACCGGATAGGCGCGCAGGTCGAGGGTGATCTGCTCGGCCGGCACGATCTGCTGCGCCGGGGTGCCGCCGTGTTCGGGATAACGGGTGCGCAGCGATTCGTGCCGGCGGACCACATCGTGAATCGCCAATTCCAGTGCGGCGGCGTCGAGTTCACCCGACAGCCGGATCGCCAGCGGCAGATTGTAGGTTGCCGAGGCGGTGTCGTACTGGTTCAGGAACCACATCCGCTGCTGCGCATAGGACAGTGGCAGCACCTCGTCCGCGGCGCGCGGACGAGGCGTCAGCCGCTGCCTCGAGTCACCACCCACATGCGATTCGACCTTCGCGGCAAGCGCTTCCACGGTCGGCGATTCGAACAGCGCCCGCACCGCCACCGTGGCGCCCAGGGCCGCGCCTACGCGCGCCACCACACGCGTCGCGATCAGCGAGTTGCCACCCAGGTCGAAGAAGTCGTCGTCCAGGCCGACCCGCTCGATCCCCAGCACCTCGGCGAAGACAGCGGCCACCGCCTCCTCGACCGGGGTCTGCGGTCCGCGGAACGCGCGCGCCTGCGCGGCGGGCGCGGGAAGTGCGCGGCGGTCCAGCTTTCCGTTGACGGTCAACGGAATCCGATCCATCACCACGAACGCCGACGGGACCATATAGGAGGGCAGCAGGGCCGCGGCGCCCTCACGCAGAGCGTCGGGAACCAGTGCGGCGCCGGACTCGCTCACCACATACGCCACGATCCGCTGATCACCCGGCTGATCCTCACGCACCACCACAGCCGTCTGCACCACACCCGACTGCGCCAGCACCGCCGCCTCGATCTCCCCCAACTCGATCCGGAAACCACGCACCTTCACCTGATCATCGGCACGACCCA
>JAFMQT010000495.1 GCA_017354515.1 Nocardia sp.
GGGCCCGGGCGCCCGCGCGCCAGGATGTAATGCTCCTCCGGCAGCACCGGCTGGGCGATATTGTTCGACAACGCGAATTCGCGGCCCGAGGGCGCCACGGTCACCTGGGTGCCGTGCGCGCGCAGGGCAGCCCGCTTCGCCGCCAGCACATCCGACACATCGATCGTCGTGGTCACCGAAGCGCTGGGCACACAGGCCAACTCACCGGTCACCGGCAGGGTCCAGCCCGGCGGCAGGGCGCCGGGCAGCTGATCGACGGTCCGCAGGGCCAGAGCCGCAGTGTGCTGGGCCAGGACATCAGCGTCGGTGACCGTCCAATACACCTTCGGAACCTGCCAGCCCCGCTCGGCCGCCGCGTCCACGGCGTCCATCGTGACCCGGTGCGCCCGAAGATGATCCGGATGGCTGTATCCCCCGCGCGGGTCGTAGCCGACCACCACCCGGGGACGACGGTCGAGCAGCACCCGGGTCAGTTCCTCGACCGCGTCGGGTCCGGATTCGGCGAAGGCCCGCGGATGCGCCGGCAGCAGCGGCGCGGGATCGGCGACCGTACCGGTCATCCCGGAATCGCGCCAACGGCCCGCCCCGCCCAGGAATTGCGCTTCCGCCACACCGAGTTCGGCCAGTGCCGCGGTGAGTTCACCGATTCGGAAACCCCCCAGCTGATCGGCGTGCGCACTGGTCAGCCCGGCCCAGCGCGCGCCGATGACCTCACCCTCCTCGCCGAGGGTGCAGGTCACCACCGCCACCGGAATTCCGCGCCGCCGGTAGAGCGCGATGGTGCCGCCGGTGGTGATCGTCTCGTCGTCGGGATGAGCGTGGACCAGCAGCAGCCCACCGGATTCGGTCACGACAGTCGCCGCCAGGTACCGGCCGATCCGAAGATCCCGGACTGCACCGAACCGCTCAGCGGTACCGAATCCATCCGCGGGCTGGCCACCGCGACCCCGGTGTCCTGCACGATCGGCAGTACCGTGGCCAGATCCCACAGTTTCGGTTCGGCGTCGCCGATCGTCCGGGCCACATCGGCACCGCGCAACGCGGCATCGAGCTGCGGTTGCAGGGTCGGCTCGCACACGCCGGAGATATTGGACGGCGCCTTCCGAATCGCGTCGGTCTGCGAATCCGCCTGTCCCAGTACGGGAACCGGCGGGCAACCGTAACGCGAGGCCAGCATCGTGGCCGGATCGGCGCCGGCACGTTCCCAGCCGACCACCGCGTCCACGGTGCCGTCGGTCAAATCCTTCCCGTACAGCTCATCGGCGGGCAGACTCCGGACCGAGGCATCGATTCCGGCGCTGCGCAGCTGGTCGGCGGCGGTATTGGCGACCGCCAGGGTGGTCTGGTCCTTGTCCACCGCCCCGATCCGCACGGTCAGGGTCCTACCATCGCGGGCCACCGGACGTGGCTGCGGTGCCGGTGAGGTAGTCGGATTGGCGGTCGGCGGCGGTTCGGGTGCCCGTCCGAATCCCGATTCGGCCAGCATCGCGAAGGCCTGATCGGCGTTGATGCGTGGCGGCTGGGTCGGCGCGTACCCCGGATCGGAAGGGACCAGGATATGGGCCCGCACCGGATCGGCGAATGAGCCGGTCTCGGCGCCGACCGAGGCCAGCAGCGCCGGATCCAGCAGTCCCAGTACCGCGTGCCGGACCCGCGGATCGCTGAGAGCACCGTTGCGCGCGTTCAATGCCAGCTGCATCTCGCGCGCCTGCGGCATCACCGCGGTCCGTACGGACGGGATGGCCGCCAGCTGCGCCTGCGTCGCCACCCCGCCGTGGACCAGCGCGATCTGGGCGTCCCCGACCCGGATCGAATCGGCCAGCTGGGCGGCGGTACCGCCGCGGCGCAGCAGGATCTGGTCCGGAACCGCGGGAGCGCCCCAGTACCGGTCGTTGCGTTCGAGCAGAATTTCCTGACGTCCCTCATCGGCCTGTTTGACCCGGAACTGGCCCCCGGAGATCGGATTCTGATCGATCAGCCCGCGTTCGACCGCGAGTGCCTTCTGGAATCCGCCGGGCGAATCCTTGAGCAGATGGGAGGGCAGCAGATCCGAGAACAGTTGCCGCCAGGCCGGATACGGCTGACTCATGGTCACCGTGACCGTCTTACCGCCCTCCGAGGAGGCCACATCGGTGATCAGCCGATAGCCGGCCGGATCGACCACACCGGGCTGGGTGATCATCTGCTGCCACAGATACCGGAAATCCTCGGCCGCGATCGGCGCGCCGTCGGACCAGGACGCCGAATTCTGAATCTTGTAGGTGATGGTGAACGGTCCCGGGGGTGTCACGTCCGCGGACACCGTCAGCGCCGGATCCGGCACCCAGTCGGTACCGCCGGGAACGGTCGGCGAGGGCACCGGCCGGAACGGGCTGGGGAAGACCATCGACGCGACCGCCCGGGTGGCCGGCGACTGATTCGAGCGCAGATGCGGATTGAACCCCAGACCGATATCGTCCAGCGCCACCACCACGGTGGTCTTGGTGGGCTGCGCCGGAGTGGTCTTCGGACTGTCGGTGCTCTGGATCGGCGGCGGTGGATTCGCGGTGCAGGCGGTCACGATCGCCGCCGCCAGCACCGTCAGCAGAACTCCCGCGCGCCGCGTCGCGCGCCTGACAACTCCCGACTTCACCCACCGAACCTTAGTGTCATGCCCCCTGGGAAGCGCGGTCACGGGCCTTGCGACGCGACAGATCGCGGGCGCGCTCGGTGGCGCTGAGGATGACCTTGCGCACCCGGACCACCTCGGGACTCACCTCGACACATTCGTCACCGGCACAGAACTCCAGGGCGCCCTCGAGATCGAGCACCATCGGCCGGGCGAGGGTTTCCAGCACATCACCGGTGGCGCTGCGCATATTGGTCAGCTTCTTCTCGCGGGTGACGTTGATGTCGAGATCCTCCGAGCGCGGGTTGATTCCGACGACCATGCCCTCGTAGGTCTCGGCGCCGGGCTCGACGAAGAAGGTGCCGCGATCGGCCAGCTGGATCATCGCGTACGGCGTGACCGAACCGGCCCGGTCGGACACCAGCGATCCGGTGTGCCGGGCCCGAATCTCACCTGCCCAGGGCGCGTAGCCGTGCGATACCGCGTTCGAGATGCCGGTGCCGCGGGTGTCGGTGAGGAAGTCGGTCCGGAAACCGATCAGCCCGCGCGAGGGAACGATGAATTCCATTCGCACCCAACCGGATCCGTGATTGGTCATCTGCACCATCTTGCCCTTGCGGGCGGCCAGCAGCTGGGTTACCGCGCCCAGGTACTCCTCGGGCACATCGACGGTCAGCTCCTCGTAAGGCTCGTGCACCTTGCCGTCGACGGTGCGGGTGACCACCTGCGGTTTGCCGATGGTCAGCTCGAATCCCTCGCGGCGCATGGTCTCCACCAGAATCGCCAGCGCCAGCTCACCACGCCCCTGCACCTCCCAGGTGTCGGGACGCTCGGTGGGCACCACGCGCAGCGAGACGTTACCGACCAGCTCCTGATCCAGGCGCGCCTTGACCAGACGGGCGGTGAGTTTGGTGCCACCGTTGCGGCCGGCCAG
>JAFMQT010000496.1 GCA_017354515.1 Nocardia sp.
AAACCCCCGCCCATTCGGGCCGGCCGGTGCCGAATACCGCGCCGACATCGCCCAGGCAGGCCGCCGACAGCAGGGCGTCGCAAAGGGCGTGAACAGCGACATCGCCGTCGGAATGCCCGCTACAACCGTCGGCGTCGTCGAACAGTAGGCCGGCCATCCAGCAGGGGCGGCCCGGTTCGATCGGATGGACGTCGGTCCCCAGGCCGGTGCGCAGGGTGCTCGGATCGATCATCCGGGTACCTGGACGTCGGTGAGCAGGGAGTTCGCCAGCCGAAGATCGAGCTGGTCGGTGATCTTGAAGGCCAGCGGATCGCCCGGGACCACCCGGACGGTCGCACCGAAGGCCTCGACCAGGCCCGCGTCGTCGGTAGCGGGCAGATCCGTCGCATAGGCGGCGCGCAGCAGCCCAGCCTCGAATCCCTGCGGGGTCTGGATCGCACGCAAGACGGAGCGGTCCGGGGTGCCGGTCACATCGCCGGCCGCGGTGACGGATTTGATGGTGTCGGTCACCGGAATGCCCGGTACCACCGCTGGTTGTCCGGCATCGAGTTCATCGACGACGCGGCTGATCAGCGCGGGTGGGGTCAGCGCGCGAGCCGCGTCGTGGACCAGGACGTGGGTGGCGTCGGTCGCCGCGGCCAGGCCGGCCCGCACCGAATCGGTGCGTTCGGCGCCGCCGCGGACAACGTCCACCGGCACCGGACTCGCCGCCTGGGCACGGTGGGCGAGCAATTGACGGGCCGCATCGATCATCTCGATGGGCACCATGATCACGATGCGGTCCAGGACCCCGGACGCGATCAGGCCGTCTACTGCGCGTATGAGCATGGGACTGCCGCCGACCGGCACGAACGCCTTGGGCATCGACTCACCCAGGCGAACGCCACGGCCGGCGGCAGGAACCAATGCCACAACGCGGCGTGAAGTTTGAAGCGTCAAGGCTGTGCGGTCAGGAGGCCGCGGCGAGAACCTCGTCGAGCAGGGTCTCGGCCTTGACATCGTCGGTGCCCTCGGCAAGGGCGAGTTCACCGACCAGAATCTGCCGGGCCTTGGCCAGCATCCGCTTCTCGCCGGCGGATAGGCCGCGGTCCTGCTCCCGACGCCACAGGTCGCGAACGACCTCGGCCACCTTGTTCACATCGCCGGAGGCGAGCTTCTCGAGGTTGGCCTTGTAGCGGCGGGACCAATTCGTGGGCTCCTCGGTGTGCGGAGCCCGCAGCACCTGGAAAACCCGATCGAGACCTTCCTGACCGACGACGTCGCGAACGCCGACGTATTCCGCGTTCTCAGCAGGAACGCGAACGGTGAGGTCGCCCTGTGCGACCTTCAGGACCAGATACTCCTTCTGCACACCCTTGATAGTGCGAGTCTCGATAGCTTCGATCAGCGCCGCTCCGTGGTGGGGGTAAACGACGGTGTCTCCGACCTTGAAAATCATGTGTCCCGTGCCCCTTTCGATGCTCACAGTTTAACATGCGACTCGATAACGCCGCGATCAACGGTGCAGGTCAGGGCCACAACAGGCTCGAACTGGGGCTTGACAATCCGCGATTGTTGTGATCGTGCTTGTGACGCAGGGCAATCCGCGCGACCCGCGGGTGGCCGCCGCGGAAATCGGCACGGCATCGTCCGGTGCGTGTCGACTGCGGCGGACCGGTCGGCACCTACCACCATGTCTACTACTACTCTGCCTACTACTACTCTCCATCGTGGAGTGAGCCGGTCGACATGGAGGACATCCCGTGACAGCCCTGAAAGCCAGCACAGCGTCGAAAGTGACCAAGGTGTCGCGGCGCGCCGCGATCGCCGTTGCCGCACTGGCGGCCGGTGCGACGCTGGCGCTGTCCGGATGCAGTGCCGGTCAGCTCTCCCAGACCGCGAGCCAGGTGCCCGCCATCAACGGCAATTCCGCCACCGTCGGCCCCGTGGCGCTGCGCGACGTGCGCATCCTGGGCACCACGACCGCGAACTACAGCAATGCCAAGGGCGGTAAGGCCGTGCTGGGATTCAGCGCGGTGAACCAGGGCTCCGACCAGCCCGACCAGTTGGTCAGCGTGACCACCGACCTCGGCCAGGTGACGGTTACCCCGAACAACCCGCAGCTGGCTCCGGGAGTCACGCTGCTGTCCGCCGGCCCCAACGGAGGCGATCAGGCCGCCGCGGGCTCGACGGCCACGCCGACCGCCACTCCGACCGCGACCGCCACCGGAGCCCATCCCGTGCTGGTCGAGATCAGCGGGCTGACCAAGGACGTGCAGCCGGGCCTGACCTACGGGGTGACCTTCAACTTCCAGCATGCCGGCAGCGTGCAGGTGCAGGTCCCGGTCGACGAGGAGCCGGTCGCCGCGAAATAGCCGACGGGCCCGTGGTCCCGCCCATTAGGCTGCGCCATCTGAGCCTGATGGGGCGTCCTGCGTGGTGATGCTGCGCTGCCGCCTCCGAGCGCTGACCCATTAGGCGGTGTCGTTTGAGCCTGATGGGGCGCTCTGCGTGGTGATGCTGCGCTGCCGCCTCCGAGCGCTGACCCATTAGGCTGCGGCGCGTGGCCAAGGTGAAAACGCTGTACCGGTGTTCGGCGTGCGGGAACGAGGTTGCCAAATGGGTGGGGCGCTGCCCGGCGTGCAGTGAATGGGGAACCGTCGACGAGGTCGCCCCGGCCGTCGCCGCGACCAGCGGGAATGCGGCCGGTCGCCGCGCGATGTTGCCCTCCACCCCGGCCGCGCCCATCTCCGCCGTCGACTCCCGGGTCACCCGCGCAAGGTCCACCGGAGTCGCCGAATTGGATCGGGTGCTGGGCGGCGGCGTGGTTGCCGGCTCGGTGGTGCTGCTCTCGGGAGAACCGGGTGTGGGCAAATCCACCCTGCTGCTCGAGGTCGCGCACCGCTGGGCGCGAGCCCGGGACGAGCGCGCGTTGTATGTGACCGCCGAGGAGTCGGCCGGGCAGGTCCGATTGCGCGCCGACCGAACCGGTGCGGTGCACGACCGGGTCTTCCTGGCGGCCGAATCGGATCTGGCCACCATCGTCGGGCACGTCGACCAGGTGCGTCCGACGCTGCTGGTGGTCGATTCGGTGCAGACCATGCTCGCCGCCGACACCGACGGCGTGATCGGCGGCGTGACCCAGGTGCGTGCGGTCACCGCGGCCCTGACCGCCCTGGCCAAGGCCAGCGGAATCGCGGTGCTACTGGTCGGCCATGTCACCAAGGACGGCAGTGTCGCCGGTCCGCGCACCCTCGAGCATCTGGTCGATGTGGTGCTGCAGTTCGAGGGGGACAAGCACTCCACGCTGCGCATGGTGCGCGGAATCAAGAACCGGTTCGGCAGTGCCGACGAGGTGGGCTGTTTCGAACTGCACGAGGACGGCATCGCCGGTGTCAGCGATCCGTCCGGACTCTTCCTGCACCATCGCACCGACCAGGTTCCGGGAACGGCGATCACGGTCGCGATGGATGGCAAGCGACCGCTGCTGGGTGAGGTCCAGGGACTCACCGTCGCCACCCCGGCGCCCGCGCCGCGGCGAGCGGTCAGCGGCCTGG
>JAFMQT010000157.1 GCA_017354515.1 Nocardia sp.
GGACCGTGGTGCGGCCGGTGGCCGGCGCGGGGAGGGTGGTGGTCACAGTATGTCCTTCTTAAGTGGCGGGAAGTGGTTCGGGTCAGGCCGCATCGGTGTCGGAATCGGCTGCGGGGTCCTCCGATTCGGCGCCGTGTCCGGTGATGGCGAAGAAGACCTCATCCAGGCTGGGCTTGCTGACGGTGAGCTCTTCGACACGAATATCGTTGTCGCGCAATCTGATCAGTAGATCAGCGGTGATCGTGGTATCGCTCAACGGGGCGGTGATGCGGGCCACCTCGGGGCTGACGCTGGCCTCGACGAGTTTGCCCTCGGAACGGGACAGGAATTCACCGATCAACGTCCGCGCCGGTTCGATCAGCTCGCGATCGGCCACTGTGATCTGCAGCGCCGAGGTGCCCACCGAGGCCTTGAGCTCATCGGAGGTGCCGTCGGCGATCACCTTGCCGCGGTCGATCACCGCGATGCGATCGGCCAGTTGATCGGCCTCGTCCAGATACTGGGTGGTCAGCAGCACCGTCGCGCCCCCGCGGACCAGCCGGCGGATGGTCTCCCACATCTGGGCACGGGTGCGCGGATCCAGACCGGTGGTCGGCTCGTCCAGGAACAGCAGCGGTGGGGTGGCGATCAGACTGGCGGCCAGATCCAATCGCCGCCGCATACCGCCGGAGAAATTCTCCAGCGGCTTGTCGGCGGCCTCGGTGAGCCCGAACTCCTCGAGCAGTTCGGCGGACTTGCGCCGGGCGTCGGCCCGGCTCAGTCCCAGCAGCCGGGAGAAGATGACGAGATTCTCGGTGGCGGAGAGTTTCTCGTCCACCGAGGCGTACTGTCCGGTGACTCCGATCAGGGAGCGCACCGCGGTCGGTTCGGCGACGACGTCGCGGCCGAAGATGCGGGCCTGCCCGCCGTCGGGGCGCAGCAGGGTGGCGAGCATGCGGATGGTGGTGGTCTTGCCGGCACCGTTGGGGCCGAGGACGCCGTAGACCGCGCCCTGCGGCACCGTCAGGCTCACGCCGTCGACCGCCCGCTGCTCCCCGAAGGTCTTGACCAGGCCCTCGGCCTCGATGGCGAGTACCTCAGCAGGTGTATGTGAAGTCATGCGACAACTGTGCCGGAGCTGTCTTGCGCGGGACTTGCGCCGCCGTTACGTGCGCGTGCAAGCGGTACGGCAGCCAGCGAAACCGGGCTCGGCGCCGATTACCGGGAGGCCCGCTGCTGTAGGTCCTCGCGCAGGCGGGCGCGGTTGGGCTTACCCGGGCCACGCATCGGGATCTCCTCGACCACCGCCAATTCGCGCGGGGCGGCGGAGGTGTCCACCTCGCCGGTGACGTACTCGCGCAACTCGTCCAGAGTCGGTGCGATCGCGCCGCGTTTGGGCACCACGGCCACCGCGACGCGCTCACCCAGCCGCGGATCGGGCAGTCCGAACACCACGGCCTCGTGAATCGCCGGATGGGTGGCCAGAACGGTCTCCACGACCTGCGGAATGACCAGCAGCCCACCGGTGCTGATGGCCTCGTCGAGCCGCCCGGTGATGGTCAGGACGCCATTGTCGAAGGTTCCGGCATCGTCGGTGCGGAACCAGCCGGGCTCGGCGAAGGCCGGATGGTCCGGGATGCCGCGATACCCCTTGGCCAGCATGGCGCCGCCCAGCAGCACCCGCCCGTCCTCGATGCGGACCTGTGCGCCGTCCAGTGGCACCCCGTCGTAGACGCAGCCACCGCAGGTCTCGCTCATCCCGTAGGTGCGCACCACCGTGATGTCGGCGGCCGCGGCGCGGTCGAGTACCGGCCGGGGCGTGGCCGCGCCGCCGACCAGGACCGCGTCCAGCGTGGCCAGGGCCGCGGCGGCGACCGGATCGTCGAGGGCCTTGATCAGCTGGGTCGGTACCAGTGAGGTGTAGCGGCGCGGACCGCGCATCGCGGAGATCGCGGTGGCCAGGCCGCCGGGCAGGAACCCACCCGACACATCCAGCACCACCGGGTCGGTTCCGGCCTGAATTCCGCGCAGTAGCACCTGAATTCCGGCGATGTGGTGGGTGGGCAGCGCTAGCAGCCACTGTCCGGGACCGCCGAGGCGTTTGTGGGTGGCCTCACCGCTGGCCCGCAGCGCGGCCGAGGTCAGCATGGCGCCCTTGGGGACTCCGGTGGTTCCGGAGGTGGTGACCACCAGGGCCACGTCGTCGTCGATCGGCTCGCCGGGGCCCAGGGCGCTCGACAGCCGCCGGGACTCCCGGCGATCGCCGGTGGGGGTCGGCAGCCAGGCCTGACCGCTGCTGCCCTCCAGAGCCGCCCGCAGATGTGGCAGGACATCGCCCACCCCAGCTCCGGTAGGCATGGGCAGGGTCCGCAGGGTGGTGCTCACGATCGCGATGTTGTCATGTCGATGCCGGAGACCCGTGAACGGGTCGCACTTCCTTCGCTTCAGGAGGGAGGGGCCGATGCGACGCCGATGTCGACCGCGGATGCCGCCCGAGGGCGGGGTCCGCTCGTAGATTATCGTCCTCGCCCCGCAGTCGCTTGGCAACTCGAAATCCGGGCGACAGCCGCCGACAACCGGTCTGATATGTCCGGTTCAGTCCGGTGGTCTGCGCGAATCGCGTCGCAGCGGATGCTCGGCGGGTACCTCTACCAGGACGATCGGCACCCCGTCCGGATCGCGCAACCACATCTCGAGCAGACCCCACGGTTCGCGCAGCGGCGGCCGCTCGATCGCGATTCCGCGCAGGGTGAGCTCGGTGGCCGCGATCGACACATCGCGGACCTGCAACCACACAGCGCCCGCGAATCCGGCCGGCGCGGAGTCCGCACGGCCGTGCGCGGCCACCTCGAGCAGTGCCTGCCCGGCATAGAACACCGTTCCGCCCGGATATTCGCGGGCGATCGCCAATTCCAATCCGTCCCGGTAGAACTCCAGCGTGCGGTCGTAGTCCGCGGGCCGCAGGATGATCCGGCTGCTGAGGATGTCCACGCTGTCGAGCTTAGGCCTGGTAAGGCCCGCTGAGTCCGGCCCCGATCGATCAGAAGTGGTACGGATAGGGCGACCAATCCGGCGCCCGCTTCTCCAGGAACGCGTCGCGGCCCTCGATCGCCTCATCGGTCATATACGCCAAACGCGTTGCCTCACCGGCGAACAACTGCTGCCCGACCAGACCGTCGTCGGTCAGATTGAAGGCGTATTTGAGCATGCGCTGGGCCTGCGGAGATTTGCTGAGGATATCGGCGGTCCATTCCAGCGCCTCGTCCTCGAGTCGATCGTGGTCGACGACCGCGTTCACCGCGCCCATGTGATGCATCTGCTCGGCGGTGTATGCGCGGCCCAGGAAGAAGATCTCCCGGGCGAATTTCTGGCCGACCATCTTGGCCAGATAGGCGCTGCCGAATCCGCCGTCGAAACTGCCGACATCGGCGTCGGTCTGCTTGAAGCGGGCGTGTTCGCGGCTGGCGAGGGTCAGATCGCACACCACGTGCAGACTGTGCCCGCCACCGGCGGCCCAGCCGTTGACCAGCGCGATGACCACCTTCGGCATGGTCCGGATGAGCCGCTGGACCTCCAGAATGTGCAGTCGGCCCGCGCGGGCGGCGTCGACCGTGTCGGCGGTCTCGCCGCCGGCGTACTGGTATCCGCTGCGTCCGCGAATGCGCTGATCGCCGCCCGAGCAGAACGCCCACCCGCCATCCTTCGGGCTGGGACCGTTGCCGGTCAGCAGCACCGCGCCCACATCCGGGGACATCCGCGCGTGATCGAGTGCGCGGTAGAGTTCGTCGACGGTGTGCGGCCGGAAGGCGTTGCGCACCTCGGGCCGGTTGAAGGCGACTCGGACGGTGCCCTGGTCGACGTGCCGGTGGTAGGTGATGTCGGTCAGGTCCTCGAAACCCGCGACGGGCTCCCACAGTTTCGGATTGAACGTCACCCCGCCATCATGCCCCCGCCGTCATGCACCCCGCGCTCGCGCACCCGCCACCGGCCGCTACCGGGAGGTTCGGTTGGACAGTGTAAGAACTACGTTTACGGTGCCTATATGAGCGACAGAGTGGATCCGGCGGTCGACGACAGCTCGGTGGACGCCGATCGGTACGACGAGCACGGGGGATTCCCCAAGGTGGTCACGGCCGATCCCGGGCCGAATTTCGCCCCGTTCGTCGAGGCAATGCGCACGCTGCAGGATCTGGCGGTCTCCGTCGACTGTCCCGACGAGGTGTTCGGCCAGGCGACCGCGCAGGCGCAGGCACTGATCGATCTGCTCGAGCCGTACCGCGCGCCCGAACTACACGGCCCCGCCGGGCGGGTGCCGTCCCTGCCGGGTAACGGAAATCTGCTGTTGCCACCCTGGTCGGTGGATCGGGCCGGACCGGCCGGGGTTTCCATGCGCGGCGAATTCCGCCGCTACCACCTCGGCGGAAACAGTGCCGTGCACGGCGGCGTACTGCCACTGCTGTTCGACAATCTTTTCGGGATGATGGTGCATTATTCCGGGCGCCCGATCAGCCGGACCGCGTTCCTGCACGTCAACTACCGCAAGGTGACTCCGTTGGAGACGCCGTTACTGGTCGAGGGGACCGTCGATCAGGTCGAGGGACGCAAGACATTCGTCTCCGCGCGACTGCTCGACGAATCTGAAACACTGCTCGCCGACTGTCAGGGCCTTATGGTTCAGTTGCTGCCCTGGCAGCCGTGACGGATGAGCGCCGTGTGCCTCTTGCGTCCCATGCGTATAGTTGCGTGCGCTCGCTCATGGAACAACAAATTCGGAGGAACCTGAAAGTGGTTGCTGCACTGTCTGAATCTCTGCTTACCGCGGACAAGCTCCCGGCTTTTCTGGCCGATGCCAACAAGGTGCTGGATGCGGAGGTCTCGGATAAGGGGGGCGCGTCCGGTCTGGCCGTCAAGGGCGGATACGCCGCGATCAAGAAGGTCAGCCCGACCATCGTCTCGGATGCGCTGGAATCCTTCGCACCCAAGTTCGTCGAGCGGCTGGAGCCCTACTGGGCTCAGCATCAGCAGCAGGGCACGGGCTCGTTCGCCGATCTGCTGGTCGCCAACTCCGACGAGGTCGCCGAACAGCTGCTGGCGGTCACCGACGCCCGGGCCGAGGCCTCCAAGCGCCCGGCGCTGACCAAGGTCTACTCCTCGCTGCGTTCGTCGGCGAAGAAGCATGTCGTGGAGGCGCTTCCGCGAGTCGGCGATCTGGTTCAGCGGCACGCCGGCTGAGTCGATTTCCTGACTCGATTCCGACGTTTCGTCCGGTATCCCGGATCGGATGCCGGGCGATCTCGCCGATCGGAGATCTGCGCGCCGATTAGCGAATCCTTACCGGACAGGACTGGTGTGAGCGGGCCGACGTCCTGTCCGGTGGGGAGTTCTGACAGGGTGAGGATATGAACCCATCGACAGCGCAGGCCCAGGTCGTAGTCGACGAGCTGGTACGCGGCGGCGTCAGCGATGTCGTGCTGTGTCCCGGCTCGCGGAACGCGCCGCTGGCCTTCGCGCTGCGGGCCGCCGACGCGGCCGGGCGCTTGCGTCTGCATATGCGCATCGATGAGCGGACCGCGGGATTCCTCGCCATCGGAATGGCGGTGTCCAGCGGTGCGCCCGTCCCGGTGGTGATGACCTCCGGGACCGCCGTGGCCAATCTGGGCCCGGCTGTGCTGGAAGCGAATTACGCCCGGCAACCGTTGATCGTGCTCAGCGCCAACCGCCCGTACGAAATGCTCGGCAGCGGGGCGAATCAGACCGTCGAGCAGTTCGGTCTGTTCGGAAGTCAGGTGCGCGCCGCGATCAGCCTGGGGTTGGCCGAGCAGGAGGCTGGCTATCGCCGCCAGAACAGCGTGTGGCGGGCCGCGGTCTGCCGGGTGCTGGCCGCCGCCCGCGGCACCCGCTCGGGCAATGCCGGCCCCGTGCATTTCGATATTCCGCTGCGTGAACCTCTGGTGCCCGATGCCCTTGCCGGAGAAGAGATTCCGCTCGGCCGCACCGGGTCGCGGCCGTGGACCATCGGGCAGTACGCGACCCTGGACGTACCGCTCGAGATCGACCTGACACCCGATACGGTCGTGGTCTCCGGCCACGGCGCCGGCCACCGGCCCGAACTCGCGGCGTTGCCGACTGTCGCCGAGCCGACCGCCACCATGCCGGGCCCGGCGCTGCACCCGCTGGCGCTCTCGCTGCTGAAACCCGAGCAAGCCATCATCATCGGCCGCCCGACCCTGCATCGTCAGGTGTCGAAGGTGCTGGCCGATCCCGATGTCACGGTGTTCGCCCTCACCACCGGACCGCGCTGGCCCGATGTGTCGGGCAATGTGGTCGGAACCGGAACCCGCGCGGTCACCTCCGGGACGCCGCGTCCGGAATGGCTCGAGCGCTGCCGGGAACTGGACAGCGCGGCGCGCGCGGCGGTGCGCACGGAATTGGCCCGGCACCCCAAACCCACCGGCCTGCACGTGGCCTCGGTGGTGATGAACGCGCTGCGGGACGGCGACCAGCTCCTGCTCGGCGCCTCGAATCCGGTGCGGGACGCGGCGCTGGTGTCGCATCCGAAGCCAGGCATCAAGGTGCTGTCCAATCGCGGCGTGGCCGGTATCGACGGGACCGTCTCGGGCGCCGTCGGGGCCGCACTGAGCCATCCCGGCCGCACCCTGGCCCTGATCGGCGATCTGACCTTCCTGCACGATGCCTCGGGGCTGCTGATCGGGCCCACCGAACCGCGTCCGGCGGATCTGACGATCGTTGTCGCCAACGACGACGGTGGTGGCATCTTCGAACTTCTCGAACAGGGAGATCCGCAGTACGCGGGCGTTTTCGAGCGAATCTTCGGAACCCCGCACGGAATGGATCTGGCGGCGTTGTGCGCGGCCTACCGCATTCCGCATCGGCAGGTCGATCCGGTCGAACTCGCCGCCGAACTGGACCGCAACGCCCACGGCATCCGGGTCCTGGAGGTCGCGACCGAGCGGTCCAGCCTGCGTGAACTCCACGCTGCGGTCAAGGCCGGCCTGCCGCGATAACGCGGCGGTCAGTCCGGTTCGCCGACGCGGTCGTAGTCGTCGTCGATCGGCACCACGATGGCCTGCTCGAGCACATCTGCCTCGGCGGCCTCGCGATCGGCCAGGCTCAGCCCGGATTCGCCGGTGGTGAGCGGCTCGTCCGATTCCACGGTGAGATCCTGCTCCAGCCGGTCGACCTGCGGAATCGCATCGATGCCGGCGGTGTCGAAACTGCGATCGGTCATCGGTTACTCCTTCGCTATCGATATCGCCTGATGGTCGGATCGTGCGGACCCCGTCATTCGAGGATGCCCTGCCAGTTCCCGCCGGGCAACCTCCGGAGCCATCGTGCACACCGGCCGTGCACACTGCCAGCTCAGTACACGTCGCGGAGGTAGCGTTTCTCGGCGATCAACTGCTTCCGGAAGGCGAGCGCGGCGTCATCGTCGAGCTTGCCGTGGATGCGGACGATTTCGAGCAGGGTCTCGTCGACATCGCGGGCCATCCGGGTGGCATCGCCGCAGACGTAGAAGTAGGCGCCCTCGCGCAGCCACGACCACAGCTCGGCGCCGTGTTCGATCATCCGGTTCTGGACATAGATCCGCTCCCGCTGATCCCGGGAGAAGGCCAGATCGAGCCGGGTCAGGAAACCGGAGCGGAACATATCCTCGAGCTCGCTCCGATAGTAGAAGTTGTCCCGGGCGTACTGATCGCCGAAGAACAACCAGTTCTTACCCCGGCAGCCCAGGGCTCGGCGCTGGTGCAGGAATCCGCGGAAGGGTGCGATTCCGGTTCCCGGGCCGACCATGATCATCGGTGCGTTCGGGTCCAGTGGCGGCCGGAAATGCGGTGAGCGCTGGAGGAATACCGGCACACCCGGCTCCTGCTCACGATCGGCGAGGAAGGTCGAGCACACGCCGCCCCGAGGTTTGCCCGGCGTGCCGTATCGCACCACCCCCACCGTCAGCTCGATTTCGCGGGGACTGACCAGCGGGCTCGAGGAAATCGAATACTGGCGCGGCTGCAGCTTTTTCAGCACCGCCGACCATTCGACGAGATCGGCGCGCACCGGAAAATCGGTCAGGACATCGCAGGCGTGCCGGTCCCACAGGTACCGGTCCAGCTCATTGCGGTTGGATCGGCGTAGCAGTTTCGCCAATCGCGGACTCCGATTGTGTTCGGCGATGAAATTCAGCAGATAACCGCTGATCTTGGTGATATCGAATTGGGTGCGTAGCGCATCGGTGAGCGCGACCTCGCGGCCGTCGATCTCGATCGGATGCGAGCCGTCCAGTCCGGTCGCTGCCAGCCAGCGATCCACGGCCGCCGCGGAATTGGCCGGCCACACCCCCAGACTGTCGCCGACCTCATAGGCGGCGTCGTGGTCACCCAGGTCGAATCCGAACCGGCGCACCTCCTTCTCCGATCCCGGTCGCGACAGCAGTTCGTTGCGGACCAGGGGGGCGAGCACCGGGGACTGCCGGGTGAACGGCGCCGCGACGGCCGTGCGCGGTGGCGTCGCGGTCCGGGTGGCGGTGCGTTCCAGCACGGTGACACCACCGGCAGGCGCCGGTGGGGCGGCCGGGCCGCCGCTCGAATCCGGTTCGGCGGCACCGTCGTCGCCGAGCGCGGTGAGCACGGCGGCGGTCCACTGCTCCGAGAGCTCCGCATGGTCCGGTTCGCTGTCGACGCGGTCCAGCAGCCGGGTACCCCCGCGCTCGGCCAGCAGCTGATCGAGTTTGCGGCCGTATCCGCAGAAGTCGTCATAGGAGGAGTCGCCGAGCGCGAAGACGCCGTAGCGCAGTCCGGTGCAGCGGGTCCGGCTCTCCCGCAGCCGTTCCCAGAAATCGGTGGCGTTGTCCGGCGGGCCGCCGTCGCCGAAGGTGCTGGTGATCAGCAGAACATCGCCGGTCAGTTGGGGCAGCTCGAACGAGTTCATCTCCGCCAGTCGCGGAGTGTGCCCGTGTTCGGACAGGGT
>JAFMQT010000497.1 GCA_017354515.1 Nocardia sp.
GGGGCCCGTCGCGCGGCCATCGACCCACTCAAGCAGCGGGTGCGTGAACAGGGGCTGTGGGCCACACACCTGGGCCCGGATCTGGGCGGTCAGGGCTACGGGCAGCTGAAGCTGGCGCTGCTCAACGAGATTCTGGGCCGCTCCTCGTGGGCGCCGATCGTCTTCGGCTGCCAGGCGCCCGACACCGGCAACGCCGAGATCATCGCCCATTTCGGCACCCCGGAGCAGAAGCAGCGCTATCTGACCCCGCTGCTCGAAGGGGAGGTGTTCTCGAGTTATTCGATGACCGAACCGCAGGCCGGCGCCGACCCGCGGCAGTTCACCTGCCGCGCCGAGCGCGACGGCGAGGACTGGATCATCAACGGCTGGAAGTTCTTCTCCTCCAATGCCCGCACCGCCGCATTCCTGATCGTCATGGTGGTCACCGATCCCGATGTCAGTGCCTACCAAGGCATGTCGATGTTCCTGGTGCCCGCCGACACTCCCGGTATCGAGATCGTGCGCGACGTCGGCCTGTACGGCGAGGCCGACGGCGAGGGCCAGCACGCGCTGATCCACTATCAGAATGTGCGGGTGCCGAATTCCGCGCTGCTGGGCGGACCGGGCCAGGCCTTCGCGATCGCCCAGACCCGCCTGGGCGGCGGGCGCATCCACCACGCCATGCGCACCATCGGGCTCGCGCAGAAGGCCCTGGACATGATGTGCGAGCGGGCGTTGAGCCGCACCACCGCGGGCAGCACCCTCGCCGACAAACAGTTCGTGCAGGGCTATATCGCCGATTCCTACGCCCAGCTCAAACAATTCCGGTTGCTGGTGCTGCACACCGCGTGGGAGATCGACAAGTACAACGACTACAAGAAGGTCCGCAAGGATATCGCCGCGGTGAAGGTGGTCATGCCGACGGTGCTGCACGATATCGCCTGGCGGGCCATGCAGGTGCACGGCGCGCTGGGGGTCACCAATGAGATGCCGTTCTTCGGCATGATCCACGGCGCGGGTGTGATGGGACTGGCCGACGGCCCCACCGAGGTGCACAAGGGCACCGTCGCCAAACAGGTGCTCCGGGACTACCAGCCCACCGACGGCATGTGGCCCAGCCGGTGGATTCCCGGGCTGCGCGAACAGGCCCGCGCCAAGTACGCCGAATACCTCGAACATGAGGCAGGAAATCAGTGAGCAGCGAATCAGCGAGCACCACAACCGGTTTCGACGATATTCCGGATCCGGTCATCGACACCGCGCGGCTGGCGGCCTGGATGGACGAGCAGGAACTACCCGGGGCCAGTGCGCCGATCGAAGCGAAATTCCTGTCCGGCGGAACCCAGAACGAGATCTTCCTGATCACCCGGGGTGAGCATCGGGCCGTGGTGCGGATCCCACCGGTGGGCGCTCCCGCCGACCGGGACAAGGGCATCATCCGGGAATGGCGGATCACCGAGGCCCTGGAGGGCACCGACGTGCCGCATACCCCGGCGATCGCCGCCTGCACCGATCCCTCGGTCCTGGGACGAACCTTCTATCTGATGGGATTCGTCGACGGCTGGTCGCCGATGCAGTATCACCACGCCTGGCCGGCCCCCTTCGATACCGACCTCGAGGCCCGGAAGGGTTTGGCCTATCAGCTGGCCGAGGGCATCGCGCTGCTGTCGAAGGTCGATTGGCGGGCGCGCGGACTCGCGGATCTGGGCCGCCCCGACGGCTTCCACGAGCGCCAAGTCGACCGGTGGACACGGTTTTTCGAGCGGATCAAGGGCCGCGAACTCGACGGTATCGACACCGCGACCGAATGGCTGCGCAACCATCGCCCGCTCGACTACATTCCCGGCATCATGCACGGCGACTACCAGTTCGCCAACGTCATGTACGAACACGGCGCCCCCGCGAAACTCGCGGCGCTGGTGGACTGGGAGATGGGCACGGTCGGCGATCCGAAACTGGATCTGGCGTGGATGGTCATGAACTGGCCCGAGGACACCTTATCGAAGGCACAGACCGCCGGCGGTTACGCCGATCTGTACGCGATGCCGAGCCGGGATGCCATGATCGAACACTATGCGTCGGTGTCCGGCCGACAGGTCGACGATCTGGACTACTACCTGGTCCTGGCCAAATGGAAGATGGCGATCGTGCTGGAGCAGGGTTTCCAGCGCGCCGGCGACGACGTGAAACTGCAATCCTTCGGCCCGATCGTGCCGAAGCTGATGCGCGAGGCCGCCGACCTCGCCGAGAGTACGGAGTACGACAAGTGACCTCTCCCGATAGCAACACAGCCTCAAACGACAAAGCCGATAACGCCGCCGTCGTCATCGAGCGCCGGGACGCGGTGCTGATCGCACGGATCAACCGCCCCGATGCCCGCAACTCCCTGAACTCGGCTGTGATCGGCGGTCTGGGTTCGGCGCTGCTGGCCGCCGAGGAGGATTCCGAGATCCGCGCGCTGGTGCTGACCGGCACCGGTGACCGCGCCTTCTGCGCCGGTATGGATCTGCGTGAATTCGCCTCCGGTGGTGCGGGCGCTCCGGAGTCGGCGGACGGCAAGCGCGCCGCCGACGCGTTCACCCGCCTGGCGGCGAGCAATACCACCATCCCGGTGATCGGCGCGGCGAACGCCACCGCGGTCGGCGGCGGGCTGGAACTGCTGTCGGCATGCGATCTGATCGTGGCCTCGACGGCCGCGAAATTCGCACTGCCGGAAGCCAAACGCGGATTGTTCGCCGCCGCCGGCGGTACCTCGCTGGGTAACCGGATCGCGCTCGGGGTCGTCCTCGAACTGTTGCTGACCGGTGAGCCGATCACCGCCGAACGGGCCGAGCGGGTGGGCTTGGTCAATGTGCTGGCCGAACCCGATCAGGTACTCGAGACCGCGATCGCACTGGCCACCACGGTCGCCGCGAACGCACCGCTGGGCCTGGCCGCCTCCAAGGAATTGGCCCGGCTCGCGGTCACCGATCCGACCGCCGTACCCGAGCGCCGCAAACACTGGCAGAAGACGGTTTTCACCAGTGCCGACGCAGCCGAGGGCGCCACCGCGTTCATCGAACGCCGCACTCCGAACTGGCAGGGCAAGTGAGCGATATCCAGGTCGCGGTGTGCCCGGAGTACGGGCCGCCGGAACTGGTTCGGATCCAGTCGCGCCCGATTCCCGTGCCCGGCGAGGGCCAGGTGCGGGTCCGGGTGCGGGCCGCGGCGGTCAATTTCCCCGATGTGCTGCTGATCGGCGGCAAGTACCAGATCACGGTGCCGCCGCCCTTCGTTCCCGGCAGTGAATTCGCCGGCGTGGTCGAGGAATTGGGGCCCGGTGTCGATTCGGTCGCGGTCGGCGACCGGGTCACCGGTACCGGAATTACCGGGGCGTTCGCCGAGCAGGTCGTGGTGCGCGCGGCCGGGCTGGCCGCGATTCCGGCCGGCATCGACGATGCCGACGCCGCCGCATCCGGGGTCACCTACCACACCGCGTATCACTGCCTCCGTTCGGTGGCGCGGGTCCGCAGCGGTGACGAGTTGATCGTGCTGGGGGCCGGTGGCGGCG
>JAFMQT010000498.1 GCA_017354515.1 Nocardia sp.
GGTCGGCCAGGCCCACGTGCGGAATCGTTTTCGTGATCCGCTGCCCGGAGGATTCGAAGCGCGCCAGCAGTTCGGCCGTGGGCAGGTCGCGCACCCGGTCGACCAGATGCTGGTTGACCCTGTCGGTGTTCAGCCGCAGCCTCAGGGCGATCCGGCCGTAGGCCGGCAGCGAGATCTCGTCGTAGAGCAGATGCCCCACCACGTCACGAACGCGCCACCCGTCACACAGCGACGGCGCCTCCCATTCGTCGGCGCTCAGGTCGTGCAGCACGGCGATCAGGTCGGCGCGTTCGTCGTTCAGCATTCCCCGGATGCTCACGACAGCAGCCTACCAGGGCGAAAACGGCCGCAGCCGTGCGAATTACACGCGGGTGTCGCTGTCGATGAGCAGTGTTCCGGAAGCACCCTCCACGAAACGGAGCTGCACCGACTTGTTCCCGACACCGGAGATGCTGACGCTGGCGACCCGGATATCGACCGAACCGTCGGCATTCGTGCTGTTCACCACCTGGATGGTGCTGAAGTCGGTCACCGAGTTCTGTTTCCAGTACGTCAGGAACGCCTGCTCACTGCCGTAGACCTGCTGTGCGGCCGGGGTCAGCAGACTCCACGCCGGCGACACATCGGAATTGGTCAGGTCGTTGTAGAAGGCCTTGGCCTGGTTGGCCGCCTGCCCAGCACTGACCTTACCGGCGCTCTTGGTCTGCCCGAGCGCGGCCACAGCGGGCGCGGGCGGAGGTGCCGGCGCCGAGGTCGCCGAATGCGAATCCGACTGCGACTGCGACGAATCCGATCCACCACCGCCGAAGAGCGCGAACAGCGCACCGGCCACGATCACCAGGCCGATCGCGAAACCGCCGGCGAACAGCCACGGCCTCGGATTGCGGGTGCGGGCCGGTTCCAGATTCGGCCGCGGCTGGGAGCGGGTGTGATGGGTGGCGGGGGGCGCGGGCCGCACCGGGCGCATCTCCGGCTCGGACATCACGTCGGCGCCCGCACCGGCCCCGGCCATCATCTCGGCGGTGGAGACATCGGCCTGCGCGGAACGGCGGTCCAGGGTCCGGGTGGCCGGGCGGCGCGAACCGCCCCCGTGGGTGGCCAGCATCTGGGTCTCGGCGTCGGAACCCTCGTCGGCGAATTCGGCCAGCTGTTCGCGCACATCGGTCATGCTCGGGCGGTCCTCGGGCTCGAAGCTGAGCAGATCGAGGACCAGATCGGTGAGCGGACCGGCATTGCGCGGCTGTTCGAGCTGACCGTTGGCCGCGGCATACAGCAGTGCCAGCGGATTCGGGTTGGTGCCGTACGGCGGTTGCCCCTCGAGGGCGTGGAAAAGCGTTGCGCCCAAGGCGAACACGTCGGCCGCCGGAGTCGGGTCCGCGCCGCGGGCCACCTCGGGAGCCAGATAGGCCGCGGTCCCGGAGATCAAACCGGTCGCGGTCAGGCTGACATCGCCCTTCGCCTTGGAGATACCGAAATCGGTGATCTTGACCGCACCGTGTTCACCCAGCAACACATTGCCGGGCTTGACATCTCGATGCACGATGCCGGCGCGATGCGCGGCCACCAGCGCCGAGGCGACCTGTTCGCCGATCCGGGCGGCCTGTGGCAGCGGCAGCGGACCCTGCGCGGACAACACCGCCGCCAGGCTCTGCGACTGCAGGTACTCCATCACCAGGCACGGGTCGCCCTCGTGATCGGTGATATCGAAGACGACGATCGCGTTGGGGTGCTGGAAGCGCGCCGCGTTGCGGGCCTCGCGGGCCGCGCGCTGACGCACGATCTCCTTCTCACCCGGCGGCAGGCTGGGCTGAGTAAGGATCTGTTTGATCGCGACCGAGCGTTCGAGCCGTTCGTCGACGGCTCGCCAGACGACGCCTGTGCCGCCGCTACCAATCCGCTCGACCAGGCGGTAATGCCCTGCGATCACTTGGCCGGTTTCGATGGCACTACTCCGAGTTTCTCCGCGATCCGTCACTTATCGCGCACAGAGCGATACTCCATGCACGTACCCGGACGAGTGTAGCGGGCTCCACGGGCCACTTTGACGCCGGAGCGAGATCTGCCCGCGATACATGTGACACACCACGCGATGCGCGCGAGATCACTCCACCATAACGGACATTATTCTGTGATTAAGCTCTCACTTTCCGTAATCGTAACCTTGCCGTGAATCGCGGGTAGCGCGACGACCTCCGCATTCACCGGGCCCGGCCCGCCACGGGCTACGATCCGTTCGTGCGCTCGGTATCGGTCGAACAGCGGCGTGCCCGGCTGGCCCGGCGGCATCGGCTCACCGCTGCCACTCTCGCACGCGAACCGTCCGATATCGCCGCGTCCATGCGTGCTCTGCACGCCACCGACCCCGCGACGGTCCATCTCTCCGTCCGCGCGCGCAGCCACGGACTCACCCCGGCCGATGTGGAAAAGGCCCTCTACGACGACCGCATACTGCTGCGCATGCTCGCGATGCGTCGGACGATGTTCGTCGTGCCGGTCGAATCGGTCCCGATCCTGCAGGCCGCGATCGCCGATCCGCTGGCCGCCGCGCAGCGCCGCACCTACCTCAAATATCTCCGGGAGGCCGTTGCGGGCGATGCCGAGCGCTGGCTGGCCGATGTCGCCGAGCGCACCCATCGCGAACTACTGGAACGCGGCAGCGCCACCGCCGCGGAATTGTCGGCCGCGGTGCCCGAACTGCGCACCCAGGTCGACACCGCACCCGGTAAGCCGTATTCGAAGCCGACCGCGATCACCGGCTGGGTGCTGCTCCTGCTCGGATGTGAGGGCCTGATCGTGCGAGGCCGGCCCACCGGCGGCTGGACCAGCACCCGATACACCTGGGCTCCCCGCGAAACGTGGCTGGCCGAATCCCCTCAGCCCGTCGAACCTCGTCAGCCCGTCGAAACCGATACCGCCCGAACCGAATTGGCGCGGCGCTGGCTGCACACCTTCGGTCCCGCACCGATCACCGACCTGATCTGGTGGACCGGCTGGACCCGCACGCAGACCCGCCGGGCACTGTCGGCGGTCGATGTCACCGAGGTCGATCTGGACGCAGCGACCGGGCTGATCCTGTCCGACGACACCGAACCCGACCCCGACCCCGAACCGTGGGCCGCCCTACTGCCCGCACTCGATCCCACCCCGATGGGCTGGAAGGACCGAAACTGGTTCCTGGGCCCGCACGGACCGGCCCTGTTCGACACCACCGGCAATATCGGGCCGAGTATCTGGGTGGACGGCCGCATAGTCGGCGGCTGGGCCCAGCGCGCCGACGGTGAGATCGTCTACCGCCTCCTGGAAGATGTCGGCGCGCACGCCCGAGCCCAGATCGACGCCGAATGCGAAAGCGTCACAACCTGGTTCGGTGATGTCTGCGCCATCCCCCGCTTCCGCACCCCCCTCGAGCGCGAACTCAGCAGCTGAGGATCTCCATCGGAGAGCTCGATGACCTTCCTGTCGGTGGTCGCCGATAGGTTGCCGAATATGTCTGTGACACCGTCGAATCCAAACGATGCGTGGTTCC
>JAFMQT010000499.1 GCA_017354515.1 Nocardia sp.
GCGGCGGCCATACCGTCCTGCGCAGCATGGAATCGTTCCCCCACCGCGCGCAACGGCACATAGACCTCGGGGGCCAGAATCAGTCCCAGCAGGCCGGGATACAGACCCATATGGCCGAAGACCAGCCGCAGTCCGATCGACACCGCCACCAGCGCCACACACAGCGTGGCCAGCATCTCCAGCACCATCGAGGACAGGAAGGCCATGCGCAGCGCGGCCATGGTGCGCCGATGCAGTGCCTCCCCGAGTTCGCGCACCCGATGCCGCATGGTCGGTGAATCATCGTCGCGGGCACCGGTTTCGCGGCCGAGGGCACGCAGGGTCGGCATTCCGGCGAACAGGTCGAGCATCTGGTCGGTGAGCCCGGTGGCGGCGGCCAGCGTCTGTTCGGCCCGGCCCCGGGTCATCAGGCCGATCAGAATCATGAAGATCGGGATCAGCGGCAGCGTCACCGCGATGATGATCGCCGCGGTCGGATCGTGGATCGCGATGACGATCAGCACGATCGGCGGAACCAGCGCCGCCAGCAACAGGGCGGGCAGATATCCGGCGAGATAGGTTCGCAGTCCGGTGAGTCCGTTACCCGCGATCACCGCGAGTTCGGTTCGCCGCGACTCCAATTCGCGAGGCGGTAGCCCGGCACCGGCACGCAGCACCGCGTGCTCCAGCTCCGCGACGACCCGCGCTCCGGCGCGATGCGCCAGCCGCGACTGCCACCACGTGGCCGCGGTCCGGATCGCGATGGCCGCGGCCAGCACCACCAGCTGTGCCGTCCACGCGCTCGGTGTGCGGCGGGCGGGATCGGTGATCGTCCCGGCCGCGATCCGGGCGAGCATCGTCGCGCCGACCACCACGCTCACCGTGATGATCAGCGAAAGTCCCACGCTGGCGGTCAGATAGCGACGCGCCGTGCGAGCGTAGCGCCACAAGCGGGGATCGATGGGCCCGGCCACGAGCTCTGCCTACCTGCCCCGTGCGCTCGGCGACAGACCGATCGAGGGCGGGATCTGCTCGACGGTGAGCCGAGCCCGGAACACCCAGTACGTCCAGCCCTGATAGATCAGCACCACCGGGGTCAGCACCGCCGCCACCCAGCTCATCACCACCAGCGTGTAGTTGGTCGAGGAGGCACTGACGGTGGTGTGGCCGTCGACCACGCGGCCGTCCACGGTCAGGCTGTAGGCGGCGTCGATCCCGGACGGCAGGACATGCGGGAACAACGCACCGAAAAGCAGTGCGACCGCGGAGATCACGGTCAGCGCGGTGCCGGTGAAGGCCCAGCCGTCCCGATGTCGCAGCACCGCGGCGCCGGCCAGCAGCAGCCCGATCACCGCCAGCGCCAACAGGATCCAGGTCCAGCTCTTGCCGTGCGCGAGCTGCGTCCACAGGCCGAAGCCGCCAACCACCACCGTGACCGGCAGCCACAGCACCCGCGCGATGCGTTCGGCGCTCTCGCGGACCTCACCGCCGGTCTTCAAGGCGATGAACACCGCACCGTGCAGGGTGAACAGCAACAGTGTGGTCAGCGCTCCGAGCACTGGATACGGCCGGAGCAGTCCCAGCAGCCCGCCGTCGATGTGCCGATCGGCGCCCAGCCGCACACCGTGCGTGATATTGGCGAAGGCCAGTCCCCAGGCCAGGGCCGGTACCCACGAACCGATGCCGATCGCCAGGTCACATCCGCGCCGCCAGCGTGGATCGTCGATCTTGCCGCGATATTCGATGGCGCAGACGCGCACGATGAGTGCCACCAGAATCAGCAGCAGCGCCAGATAGAACCCGGAGAACAGGCTGGCGTACCACTCCGGGAAGGCTGCGAACATGGCGCCGCCTCCGGTGATCAGCCACACCTCGTTACCGTCCCAGACCGGGCCGATGGTGTTGAGCACCACCCGCTTTCGGATTTCGTCGCCGCGTCCGATGATCGGCATCAGGATCCCGACGCCGAAATCGAATCCCTCCAGTACGAAATAGCCGGTGAACAGGACACCGATCACGATGAACCAGAATTCCGGAAGACTCATCCTCGGCTCCTCAGTACGCGAAGGACAGTTTCTCGACGACATCGGTATCCCCCTGCGGGGCAGGGGTTTCCGGCCCTTCGATGACATAGCGCCGCATCAGGTAGAACCACACCACCGCCAGCGCCGCGTACAACAGCGTGAAGACGATCAGCGAGGTCAGGACGGTGCCCGCGGAGTTTCCGGATACCGCCTGCTGCACCGTGATCCGAATATTGCGGTCACCGGTCGGACTGGGCGCGACCACCCAGGGCTGGCGGCCCATCTCGGTGAACACCCAGCCGGCGCTGTTGCCCAGGAAGGGGGTGGGGATACAGATCAGCGACAGCCATCCGAACCAGCGGTGGTCCGGTATCCGCCCGCGCCTGGTCATCCAGAATCCCAGCAGCGCGATGGCCGCCGAACCGGCCGCCCAGGTGATCATCGCGCGGAAGGTCCAGTAGGTGACGAACAGATTCGGCCGGTAATCGCCCGGCCCGAACTCACCTTCGAAGCCGGTTTCCAGATTCTTCACACCCTGCAGGGTGACGCCGCTGAATTTGCCCTGGGCCAGATAGGGCAGCACACCCGGAACCTCGAGTACGCGGGTAATGCTGTCACAGTTGTTGTGGGTTCCGATCGTCAGGATCGAGAAGCTGGGGTCGGTTTCGGTGCGGCACAACGATTCCGCGGACGCCATCTTCATCGGCTGCTGTTTGAACATCAGTTTGCCCTGGGTGTCGCCGGTGACGATGAGGGCCAGTCCGGCGACGATGATCACCCACATCCCGCAGCGGGCGACCGGCCGCCACATCAGGCGTGCCTCGTCCATCCGCTCCGCGCTGCCCGAGCGGGCGCCTCGTACCATCCACCACCCGCCGATACCGGCGACGAAGGTGCCGGCGGTCAGCAGCGAACCCGCGACCACGTGCGGGAAGGCCGCCAGGGCGGTGTTGTTGCCCAGCAGCGCGCCGATACTGTTCAGTTCCGTGCGATGGGTGGTCGGGTTGTAGTGCGCACCGACCGGATGCTGCATGAACGAGTTGGCGGCGATGATGAAGTAGGCCGAGGCGTTCACTCCGATGGCCACCAGCCAGATGGTGGCCAGATGTACCACCTTCGGCAGCCGGGACCAGCCGAAGATCCACAACCCCAGGAAGGTCGACTCGAGGAAGAACGCGGCCAGGCCCTCCATGGCCAGCGGTGCGCCGAAGACGTCGCCGACGAAGCGGGAGTATTCGCTCCAGTTCATTCCGAATTGGAATTCCTGCACGATCCCGGTGGCCACGCCGAGGGCGAAATTGATCAGGAACAGCTTGCCGAAGAATTTCGTCAGGCGGTACCAGTGTTCGCGGCCGGTACTGACCCATGCGGTCTGCATCCCCGCGACCAGCGGCGCCAGGCCAATCGTGAGCGGGACGAACATGAAGTGATAGACGGTCGTGATCCCGAACTGCCAACGGGAAACGTCGACGACGTCCATATGGCGGCCTCCTGTACCGGCGGACAGAATCTACTACTAC
>JAFMQT010000500.1 GCA_017354515.1 Nocardia sp.
GCGGCCAGCAGCCGGACCAGTACCGGGCCCAGTTCACCGGCCCGCTTCGGTTCGGGCACCTTGGCGGCGGCCACCGAATGCAGAACCGCCAGCGGGTTGTCCCCCTCACCGAACGGCGGCGCCCCCTCGACCGCGGCGTACAGTGTCGATCCCAGCGCGAACACATCCGAGGACGGATCCGGATCCTCACCGCGCGCGATCTCCGGCGACAGATACGCCGGGGTTCCGGCCAGAAATCCGGTCGAGGTGACGGTGACGTCGCCGACCGCGCGCGAGATGCCGAAGTCGGTGATCTTCACCGCGCCCTTGTCCGAGACCAGGATATTGGCCGGTTTCACATCGCGATGCACGATGCCCGCCTCGTGCGCGGCCGCCAGCGCCGCGGCGACCTTGGCCCCGATCCGGGCGACCTCGCGCGGTTCGAGCGGACCCCGATCGCGCATCAGCGCATACAGGCTCGGCGCGTCCACGTATTCCATGACCAGCCAGGGCTGGCCGTCCTCTTCGGCGACGTCGAAGACCGTCACCGCGCACTGGTGGTGCAATCGCGCCGCGATGCGCCCCTCGCGCATCGCGCGCATCTTCGCCTCCAGCGCCTGCACCTTGGTCAGGCCCGGAGCCAGGATCAACTGTTTGACCGCGACGGTGCGGCGCAAGCGGACATCGCTGGCACGCCACACCACCCCCATGGCTCCCTCACCGATGGGATCGGCCAGTCGATACCGCCCGGCGATCAGCCGATCTGAAGTCATCTCTCGCCTCCTGCTACACGCGGTGCCCGCACGCTCCGAGCCGGGCTCCGCGTGGTGACGCTCCGCTGACGCCTCCGGGCCTGCGGCTCAGCTCGAATACCTGCGCTACGCAGGCGATGCCCGGAAACGCCAAAATCCTACGCGGTGAGCCACTTTCGGCTACCATCCGCCCCGAAACCGCTGGTACGGCCCGCGGAGGGGTCCGGATCGGCGCCGGCGCCCCGCCCGCCGCGACCCGATCCGGCCCGCACACGAGGACGCTCGACATCGTTGTCGGCGATTGCCACCGACCGTAGAGGCTCACCGCATCGGGCGCACCCACCACACCGGTGGCATCATCGTGACATCGGACTCAGGCGTTGAAGTATTTCGCCTCCGGATGCAGCAGGACGAACGCGTCGGTGGACTGCTCGGGATGCAGCTGCAGCTCCTCGGACAACCGCACGCCGATCCGTTCGGCGCCCAGCAGATCCACCAGTTTCGCGCGGTCCTCGAGATCGGGGCAGGCCCCGTATCCGAAGGAATAGCGCGCACCGCGGTAGCCGAGTTTGAAGTAGTCGGTGATCTCGGCCGGGTCCTCGTCGGCGACCGGTGCGCCCTCCAGGGTCAGTTCCTCGCGGATCCGGCGATGCCAGTACTCGGCCAGCGCCTCGGTGAGCTGGACGCCGATACCGTGCACCTCGAGATAGTCCCGATAGTTGTCGGCGGCGAACAGCTCATTCGCGAAATCGGCGATCGGCTGCCCCATGGTCACCAACTGGAACGGCAGCACGTCGACCTGGCCGCGTTCGGCGGCCAGCTCGCGCGAGCGCACGAAGTCCGCCACGCACAGGAACCGGTCGCGCTGCTGGCGCGGGAAGCCGAACCGATACCGCTGCGGCGCGGCCGGATCCGGTTCGGCGAGCACGACGACCTCATCGCCCTCCGACACCGCCGGGAAATAGCCGTACACGACGGCGGCATGCTGCAGCACGCCCTCGGTGGACAGCCGATCGAGCCAATACCGCAGCCGCGGCCGGCCGTCGGATTCGACCAGTTCCTCGTAGCTCGGTCCGTCACCGCCGCGCTGCCCGCGCAGGCCCCACTGGCCCAGGAACAGTGCCCGCTCGTCCAGTAGCGGCGAATAGTCCGCCACCGCAAGGCCTTTCACCACCCGGGTGCCCCAGAACGGCGGCACCGCGACCGGCAGATCCGCGGCCACATCCGACCGCGCCGGCACCTCGATGGGCACCTCGTTCGCGCGGCGCTCGGCAGCGATCCGCTGGGAACGCTCGTGCCGGGCCTTGCGCTCGGCGGCCTTGGCTCGTTCGGCGGCGGCCTCCGGGCTGTCCGGGTCGGGTCCGCCGCCGCGTTTGCGGGTCATGATCTCGTCCATCAGCCGCAGGCCCTCGAACGCGTCGCGCGCGTAGTGCACATCGCCGGCGTAGACCTCGGTGAGGTCGTTCTCGACGTAGGCGCGGGTGAGCGCGGCGCCACCGAGCAGCACCGGGAAGTCGCCGGAGACCCCGCGGGTGTTCATCTCCTCGAGGTTCTCCTTCATCACCACCGTCGATTTGACCAGCAGCCCGGACATGCCGACCACATCGGCCTTCTTATCCTCCGCGGCCTCCAGGATCGCCGAAATCGGTTGTTTGATACCGAGATTGACGACCTCGTAGCCGTTGTTGGACAGGATGATGTCGACCAGGTTCTTACCGATGTCGTGCACATCGCCCTTGACCGTGGCCAGCACGATGCGACCCTTGCCGGAATCGTCGGTGGCCTCCATATGCGGTTCCAGATAGGCCACCGCGGCCTTCATCACCTCCGCCGACTGCAGTACGAACGGCAACTGCATCTGTCCCGAACCGAACAGCTCGCCAACGGTTTTCATGCCCGCGAGCAGGGTCTCGTTGATGATCTTCAGCGGCGGCACCTCGGCCATCGCGGAGTCCAGATCCGCATCCAGACCGTTGCGATCGCCGTCCACGATGCGCTGCTCGAGTCGCTCGAACAGCGGCAGGGCGGCCAGTTCATCGGCCCGCGAGGCCCGCGCCGAGGCGGCCGAGACGCCCTCGAACATCGACATCAGGGTCTGCAGCGGGTCGTAGCCCTCGCGGCGGCGGTCGTAGATCAGATCCAGGGCCGCGGTGCGCTGGTCCTCCGGGATCCGGCTCATCGGCAGGATCTTCGAGGCGTGCACGATCGCCGAATCCAGTCCGGCCTGCACACATTCGTGCATGAACACCGAGTTCAGCACCTGGCGAGCGGCCGGGTTCAGACCGAAGGAGATATTGGACAGCCCGAGTGTGGTCTGCACATCGGGATGGCGGCGTTTGAGTTCGCGGATGCCCTCGATGGTTTCCATACCGTCGCGCCGGGACTCCTCCTGCCCGGTGCCCAGCGTGAAGGTCAGGCAATCGACGATGATATCGCTTTCGGCCAGCCCCCAATTCCCGGTGATATCGGCGATCAGCCGCTCGGCGATCTCGACCTTCCCGGCGGCGGTGCGGGCCTGACCGGTCTCGTCGATGGTCAGCGCTACCACGGCGGCGCCGTGCTCGGCGACCAGCCGCATGATCTGCTGGAATCGCGAATCCGGGCCGTCGCCGTCCTCGTAGTTGACCGAGTTGACCGCGCACCGACCCCCCAGATGTTCCAAACCGGCGCGCAGCACCGGCGGTTCGGTGGAGTCCAGCATGATCGGCAAGGTCGAGGCGGTGGCCAGCCGTCCGGCCACCTCGGACATATCGACGCTGCCGTCGCGGCCGACGTAGTCCACGCA
>JAFMQT010000501.1 GCA_017354515.1 Nocardia sp.
GCGGTGTAGCGCGTCAGCCGGGCCGCCAGCGATTCGGTGGTACGGACCATGCGGAGGAAGGCCATGATCTCGGCGTCGTCGTTGAGGCCGGTATTCGGGTCGCGCAGGCGCAGCGCCTCGAGCCGGGCCTGCCGTAGCGCCTCCATCGGCGGCTGATCGGGATGTGCGGTGACAATCCGCGCCGCTTCGTCCTCGTGGTCGGCGAACCGTTGCAGGACAAGGTCTTCCTTGGTCGGGAAGTATGCGAACAGGGTGCGCCGGGAGACCTGCGCTTCGCGCGCGATATCGGTGATCGATACCTGATCGAACCCCGATTCCAGGAACATACCGATCGCGGTGGTGGCGATCGTCTGGCGCAGCCGGAGCTTCTTTCGTTCGCGCAACCCCATCGGTTCGCTCATATTCTCACCCTAGCGCATTAGTAGATCGAGTGTAATATTGCACTCAGTATACTTTTAAGGGGAATCATGAAGACCGAAGTGATCGTCGTCGGAGCCGGGCCGACCGGTTTGATGCTCGCCCATGAGCTCACCCTGGCCGGCGTGCCGATCGTCGTGCTGGACAAGCAACTCGAGCGCAGTACCCAATCGCGCGCCGGTGGACTGCAACCGCGCACCGCGGAGGTCCTGGACCTGCGCGGACTACTCGATCCGCTACTCGATCGCGCGCTGCCGCGCGGTGAGTTCGGCGGCCACTTCGCCGGGTTGCCGGTCGAATTGGATTGCAGCGGCTGGAACACACGCCACCCGCACCCCGTCGGCATCCCGCAGGCTCGGCTGGAGGCACATCTGGAAAAGCTCTTGCTGGACCGCGGTGTGCCGGTGCTGCGAGGTGTCGAGGTGTCGGCGATCGAACCCGGCGCCGACACCGTCACGACCGGCGGTATCGAGGGCAGATATCTCGTCGCCTGCGATGGCGGGCACAGCACCGTCCGCAAACTGCTGGGCGCCGCGTTCCCCGGTACCGCCGGCACCATGTCCGCAGTGGTCGCCGATATCACGCTGGCATCCCGTTCGAGCGAAGTCCCCACCGGCGCAGAACATTTCAGCCGGTACTTCCGCTACGCCGAGGGATACTTCGCGGTCCTGCACCCGATCGAGAACGGGTTGTACCGCTTCATCTTCGGCAAGGCCACGCCGCAGGGCCCCGACCGCGACGTCCCCGTCACCGCCGAGGAGGTCCAGCAGGCACTGCACGCGGTGTACGGCACCGAGACGGTATTGGGCGAGTTGCGGGTGGGGTCCCGGTTCAGCAACGCGTCCCGCCAGCTCGAACACTACCGCCACGGGCGTGTGCTGTTCGCCGGGGACGCCGCCCACATCCACCTGCCGATCGGTGGTCAGGGCGTGAATCTCGGTATCCAGGACGCGGTCAATCTGGGCTGGAAGCTGGCCGCGACCGTGCACGGCTGGGCGCCGGACGGGCTGCTGGACACGTACCACACCGAACGTCATCCCGTCGCCGCGCGCGTACTGCGCACCACCCGGGCGCAGGGCGTGATCATGAACTCGATGCAGAACGAGGATGTGGCCGCGGTTCGTGAACTGTTCACCGATCTGCTGCGGCTACCGGACGCCAATCACGCTGTCGCGGGCATGATGTCGGGCCTGGACATCCACTATCCGGGTGTCGGTCCGCGCGTGATCGACCTCGACCTGATCACCGCGGATGGGCCCACCCGGGTCAGCCGGTTGCTGCATTCCGGCCGGCCTGTGCTGCTCGAGCTGGACGGTACGCGCCGATCGATCGACCGCTGGGCCGGCCGCGTCGACCAGGTGACCGCGAAATCTGACGCCGACAGCCCGACCATCCTGATCCGTCCGGACGGTTATATCGCCTGGTCCGCCACCGACGACGAACCCCTGGAGACCGCGCTCACCCGGTGGTTCGGTTGAGCCTCAGCCGCGGCCGAGCAGATCCCCGCCGTTGATCTGCAGGATCTGCCCCGTCGTCCAACCGGCGTCGGGGGCGGCGAAGTGCGCGATACCGGCGGCGACCTCGTCGGGGGTGCCGCCGCGGCCGAGCGGGATGCCCGAGACCCGTTGCGCCGCCACCTCTTCGGTGAGCATGCTGTCCCACACTTCGGTGTCCGGGACGAATCCGGGCGCCACGACATTCACCGTAATGCCGTCCGGCGCGAGATGCCGCGCCAAGCCGAGCGACCAGCCGTGCACAGCGGCCTTGGAGGCACCGTAGGGCCCCGGCCCGCGCAGCGCGGCGATCGAACTGACACACACGATCCGGCCGCCCGGCCGTGGCATATGCGCGAGCAGCACCTCGGTCAGCAGGACCGCGGAGATCACGTTCACCCGGTAGGTGTCGATATACATGTCCGCGATGTCGGACAGTTCGGTCGGGTCGCCGGGGAAGAATGTGCCCGCGTTGTTGACCAGCACATCGACCGGGCCGTCGGCTCCGATCCGCTCCCCCAGGGCGCCGACCTGACCGGGTTCGGTGAGATCGGCCGCCTCGCCGACGACCCGATCGGCCCCGACGCCGGCGTTGATCTCGTCGGCGGCGGCCTGCAGGACAGCCGCTCGCCTTCCGACGATGACGACCGAATCGCCCTCGGCTGCAAACCGTCTCGCCGCGGCCTTGCCGATCCCGGTGCCGCCGCCACTGATCACTACCCGTCGCGCCATCACTGCCTCCCGCCGATAGTCCCCGGACGGTTCCGCCGAGTACCACTCATGAGCGAGCCCGCCCGATCACATCGAGGGTGCGTTCGCGGCCCACCCGCGCCGCCGCCAGCGGTGCCATCGCCGCGGTATCCGGTGAAATAACCTCCGGCCCGGTACGTTTCAGCGCTCCGATCCGGTCGAGTATGCGCAGGGCGCGGACCAGGTCGAAACTGCCCTCGCCGGGCTGCCGGCGCAGGAAGGTGTCCTCGGCGAGACTGCCCCGCACCTGCTCGCCGCCGTCGGCGACCTGCACGCCGAACACCCGATCGCCCGATAGTGCTTCCAGCGCACCGAAATCGGGGTTGCCGCGGAAGAAGTGCCAGGTGTCGAACATCAGCCCGCCGTTGTCGCGGTCGGCCGCTTCCACGACCTTCAGCGCACTGGGCAGGTCGCCGATCGCCATCATCGGCGCGAACTCCAGCTGCACCCGTACGCCGATGTCGGCGGCGCGATCACACAGTGCGGCGAAGTGTGCGCTGATGTCATCGATCGGCAGCTCGCAGACCGGCCCGGCCAGCACCGTCATCGATACCGCGCCCACCTCTTCGGCCATCCGCAGAACATCGTCGGCGCTGTACGCGGCCAATGGAATTTCGGCGGGCTGGTCGCCGGGATACCAGGTCATGAGCCCTTCCAGCTCGAGACTCACTCCCTCGCCCCGAGCTCGGCGCCCCAGTTCGGCGGGCGGGTCACCGGCGGATGTCACATCGATCGGGGACAGCGACATCCGGTCGAAGCCGGTGGCGGCCGCGGCCTCGACCCGCGCGGGGATCGCACTTTCGTATCCGACCGTTCCGGCCCAGAGGGTCCATTCGATCTCTTTGTCG
>JAFMQT010000502.1 GCA_017354515.1 Nocardia sp.
TGATCCTCACGCACCACCACAGCCGTCTGCACCACACCCGACTGCGCCAGCACCGCCGCCTCGATCTCCCCCAACTCGATCCGGAAACCACGCACCTTCACCTGATCATCGGCACGACCCAGATACTCCAACTCACCATCACGATTCCACCGCGCCACATCACCCGTCCGATACAAACGAGTACCCGCCTCCCCCAACGGATTCGCCACGAAGCGGGCAGCGGTGAGGTCCGGACGACCCAGATAACCACGCGAGAGCTGCGGACCCGAGACATACATCTCCCCCGCCACCCCCACCGGCACCGGATTGAGCCGGGTATCCAGGACGAAGACCCGGAGACCGGCGATAGCGCGGCCGACCACCGAACCCGTCGCCGCGGCAATCGTTTCCGCATCCAACGCCCGGAACGACACATGCACCGTCGTCTCGGTGATCCCATACATATTCACCAACCGCGGCGCCGTATCACCATGCCGGGCAACCCAATCCGACAACCGCCGCAACTCCAGCGCCTCACCACCGAAGATCACGTACCGCAGCGCCAGCGGCGTCCCGGTGGCCCGGACGTCGGCCACCGCGAGCCGATCGGCCTCGGCCAGCTGATAGAACGCCGACGGCGTCTGGTTCAGCACGGTAACCCGCTGCTCGCGCACCAATTCCAGGAACTGCTCGGGCGAGCGCGAGGTGTAGTAGTCGACGACAACCAGGGTGCCGCCGTGCAGCAGTGGACCCCACAGCTCCCACACCGAGAAGTCGAACGCCGTGGAATGGAACAGGGTCCACACATCCTCGGACCCGAAATCGTAGTCGCGCGCGGTATTGGCGAACAGTCGCACCACATTCGCGTGCTGCACCGCCACACCCTTCGGGCGCCCGGTCGAACCGGAGGTGTAGATGACGTAGGCGATATTCGCCGCGGTCAGCGGGGCAGCACGATCGGCGCCGGTGATCGGCTCCTCGCCGGCGTCAACCACATCGGGCACATCCATACCGAAGTCGGCCATATCGACGGTCGGCAGGCCGGCGGGCAGTTCGACCTCGGTATCGCGGTCGATGATCGCGGCGATCGGTCGCGAATCCGACAGCACATAGGCGATGCGGTCGGCCGGATACGACGGGTCGATCGGCACATAACCGGCACCGGACTTGATTACCGCGAGCAGTGCGACCACCAGATCCGCCGAGCGCGGCAACACCACCGCGACCAGGCTGTCCGGGCGGGCGCCCTCGTCGATCAACCGGCGTGCCAGCTGATTCGCGCGCTGATCCAGCGAGGCGTAGGTCAGCCGGTCGGTACCGAAGGTGACCGCGATCCGCTGCGGATCGGCCGCCACCACGGCGTCGAACAGGTCCGACAGCGTGCTGCCGGGGTCGCCGAAGCGGCCGGTGGTGATCTCGTCCCCGGACGACACCCAGCGCTGGGAGACATCCAGCCGCTCGGACTCACCGAGCAGATCGATATCGCCGACGACCACCGCGGGATCCTCGACCACCGCCCGCAGAATTCGCACCAGCCGATCGGTGAACGCGGACACCGTCTCCGAATCGAACAGTTCGGTGGCGTAGTTCCAGGACAGCAGCAGCCCGCCGCCGGCCGCCTCACCGACGGTCAGCTGCACATCGAACTTCGCTGTGCCCGCGTCGAAATCGACGACGTCGAGATCCAGTCCGGGCAGGGCGACCGTGGTGGTCTCGGCCTGTCCGGCGGCCTCGAAGGTCAACGCGATCTGGAACAGCGGATGATGCGCCTGCGAACGCTGTGGACTGAGCACATCCACCAGCCGCTCGAACGGCACGTCGGCGTGCGCGAAGGCTTCCAGGTCGGTGCGGCGGACCTGCTCGAGCAGCTCGGTGAACCGGACACCGGGATCGACCTGGGTACGCAGCACCAGCGTATTGACGAACATGCCGACCAGATCATCGAGCGCCCGCTCGCCACGACCGGCGATCGGGGTGCCGATGGCGATGTCGTCGCCGCCGGACAGGCGGGCCGCCCATCCTGCCAGCGCCGCGTGCATGAGCATGAACAAGGTGACACCGCGCACCCTCGCCAATTCGGCGAGCGCCTCGTGCAGTTCCGCGTCGACCGAGAAGGTCTGCGTGGCACCCGCATTGGAGGCGATCTCCGGCCGCGACCGGTCCTTCGGAAGTTCGATCTGATCGGGCAGATCACGTAGTTGTTCGGTCCAGTAACCGATTTGCCGGGCGGCGACCGATTCCGGATCGTCCTCGGCGCCGAGCACCTCGTGCTGCCACAGGGTGTAGTCGGCGTACTGCACCGGTAGCGTCGTCCACACCGGAGCCTCGCCGCGCGAGCGTTCGGTGTAGGCGGCCACCAGATCCCGCAGCAGTGGGCGCATCGAGAACCCGTCCGCGCTGATGTGGTGCATGACCAGCACCGCGACATGCTCGTCTGGGTCGGTACCGAGAACGCGCAATAGTGTTGTGCGGAACGGGATTTCGGATGTCACGTCGAAGTGGACGCCGGCCAGTTCGCCGATCCGATCCGAAAGCCGCTGCGGCTCGACGGGTTCGGGGACCAACTCGAATTCGACTCCCGGCGCCGGCAGCACCTGCTGATAGCCCACACCCTCGATATCGGGGTAGGTGGTCCGCAGCACCTCGTGCCGGGTCTGCACATCCCGGACCGCGGCGGCGAAAGCGTCCGGGTCCAGTTCGCCGGTCAGCCGGATTGCCACCGCGATGTTGTTGACCGCGGTGTGGTGGTCGAATCGGTTCAGGAACCACATCCGCTGCTGCGCCGGCGACAGCGGAACCTGTTCGGGCCGCGGCACGGCGGTGAGCGGCCGCCGCCCGCCCTCGCCGATATGCGATTCCACACGGGTGGCCAGGGCCGCGACCGATCCGGCCTCGAACAGCGCGCGCAACCCGATCTCGGTGTCGAGCGCCTCGCCCAGGCGTGCGACGACCTGGGTGGCGATCAGCGAGTTGCCGCCCAGTTCGAAGAAGTCGTCGTCGAGGCCGACCCGGTCCACGCCGAGCACCTCGGCGAAGGTATCGGCGATCGCCTGTTCCACCGAGGTCACCGGGGCCCGGAACACCTTGGCGGCGAAGGTCGGCGCGGGCAGCGCCTTGCGATCCAATTTGCCCGAGGCGTTGAGCGGAAACGCGTCCAGCACCACCAGGGCGGTGGGCACCATATAGCTCGGCAACCGCTCCGACAGCGCGGATTTCACCCGGTCGACGTCGATCTCGGGACCGGTCGCGGCCACCAGATAGCCGACCAGCTGGTCACCGAGTCGCTCATCGTCGCGGACCACGACCACGGCCTGATCGACCGATTCCACCGCGGTGAGCGCGGATTCGATCTCGCCCAGCTCGATGCGCAGACCGCGCACCTTCACCTGGAAGTCGGTGCGCCCCAGATAATCCAGTTCACCATCAACGGTCCACACCACCAGATCACCCGTCCGGTACATCCGCCGACCGGTATCGAACGGATCGGCCACGAACCGATCCGCGGTCAGATCCG
>JAFMQT010000503.1 GCA_017354515.1 Nocardia sp.
CGTGGGATCTCCGGGGGCGGCTGCAGGGTGACCTCACCGCCCGGCGACCGCGGCACCTCACGGCGCGAGCGGCGCTGAAACTTGACTGTGCTCATCGTCGGACGATCCCCCTTCGGCGGCTGCACTGCGGCCTCAGTGTAGAGGCAGCGGCCGATATGTCGTACAGTTCGAACAGCATTCTGCACGGACGCCTCGCACCGCCGCAAACCGGAGCGGATGCGGAAAGACGAGGTAGAAACGAGGTTGGGGGAAGGGTGACGTACGCGCGATTGGGCCAGGCGGAGGAGGATCCGGGCCGCAGAATCGTTCGAGCACCCGATTTGGCTCGGGTGACAATTCTTGCCAAACACACGCAGGTGGATATGGCGATTCCGGTCGATGTGCCGGTCGCGCTGGTGATCCCGAGTGTGGTGGACATGGTCTCGCAGCACAGCCGCAGCAACGAGTTCGACAACAGCGGCGAGCGGTTCCAGCCGTCCGAATGGGTACTGGCCCGCATCGGCCAGCCGCCGTTCTCCAATTCGCTCAGCCTGGGCGAACAGGGTGTGCGCGACGGCGAGCTACTGATGCTCGAGAGCGCCGAACATGTCGCTCCCACACCGCTTTTCGACGACATCATGTACAACGTGGCGATCGCCGATGTGGACCACTTCCGCAGCTGGTCACCGAAGGTGGCGCGGGCCACGGGCGCGGTCATCGCGGTGCTGGCGATGCTGGCCGGCTGTACCGGCCTGCTGGCCGCCCCGGACACCATGCCCGGCTGGATCACCGGAGCGGTCGCCGTACTAATCGCCATCCTCCTGGTCGTCGCCGGTACGGTGGCGGCCCGGATGTACGCCGATACGGGTTCGGCGCTGGTGCTCAACGGTTCGGCACTACCGGCCGCGTTCACCGCGGGCATGCTGATCGTTCCGGACCATTACGGCTGGGCGAACATCCTGCTGGGGTCGGTTCTGGTCGGCGCCACGGCACTGCTGGCATGGCGGGTCAGCGGCGTCGGACTGGCCCTGTTCATCGGGGCCGCAACGATTTCCGTCTTCGCGATCGCCGCGGGTCTGGTCGGATTGCTGACCTCGCAGCCATCCAAGGCCATCGGGGCCGTCGCGGCGGCGCTGGGACTGGGAGCGCTGTCCCTCGCGCCGCGCATCTCGATGATGCTCGCGCGGCTGCCGCTGCCGCCGGTCCCCACGCCCGGCACCCCGATCGACCCCACCGAGGACGATCCCGACGACCACCGCGCCCTGCCCACCATGGATGTGCTGCAGACCAAGTCCGAACGCGCGCGCATGTATCTGACCGGTCTGGTCAGCGCGACAGTGCTGGTCACCGTCGTCGGGGCGCTCGCCGCCACCGACCCGCGCGCGCACAACCCGTACTGGCCCGGGATCGCGCTGGCCCTGGTGTGCGCGGTGGTGCTGGCGTTCCGCAGCCGCACCTACGTCGGAGCCGAATTGGCGGTCGCGCTGATCGCCGGCGGCGCCGCGATCGCGCTGATCATGATGGTCGGCGCCGCCTACGCGCTGGGCCAGCCGATGGCGATCTTCGCCGCGGCGATGGTGCTGCTGGTGGCAGCACTGGTGCTCGGCACGATCGTGCCGCATCAGACGGCCACCCCACCGATGCGGCGGGCGGTCGAACTGCTGGAGTACGGATTCGTCGCCGCCGTTCTGCCACTGGTTTTCTGGGTGGCCGAACTGTACACACTCGTCCGATCCCTCTGAGCCGCGTCATGAACCCGAAGATGTTCGGACGCGGTGCGATTCGGATCGCGGTCGCGGCGGCCGTGGTGGGACTGAGCGCCTTTCCGGGTACCGGATCGGCGGTCGCCGCCAAACCGCCGAGCGTGGACCCCGGCGTCATGCCGACCGGGCCGTCCACGGGACCCCCGACCGATACCGAGCAGGGGGCCAACGGGGCCTGCTTCAATACCCAGTCCGGCGGCGACGGCCCCTCCATCCCGCAGGCGCAGCAGGCTCTCGGAATCGACAAGGCGTGGCAATTCTCGCGTGGGGCAGGACAATTGGTGGCCGTCATCGATACCGGTGTGGCGCCCAATCCCCGGCTCCCCGGCATGATCGGCGGTGGCGATTTCGTCTCGCATACCAACGGCACCGAGGATTGCGACGCCCACGGCACCTTCGTCGCCGGAATCATCGCGGCCCGTCAGGTTCCGGGACAGGGCTTCGCCGGCGTCGCCCCCGATGCCCGGATCCTCAGCATTCGCCAGACCTCCAGTAACTACCAGGAGAAGGGGCGCAGTAAGCAGAAGGGCCCCGACGATATGCCGGACGGCTACGGCACCACCCAGACCCTGGCCTGGGCGGTCCGGCGGGCGGTCGATATGCACGCCACGGTGATCAATATGTCGCTGACGGCGTGTCAGCCCGCCGGCCGGATGGACGATCGCGCGCTGGGCGCCGCGGTCCACTACGCCACCCTGCACAATGTGGTGGTGGTCGCGGCCGCCGGAAACAACGACAAGGACTGCAAGGACGCGACCAATCCGGTGATCGATCCGCTCGACCCCGCGGCCGATCCGTGGTCCAAGGTCGACTTCGATGTCTCCCCCGCCCGCTACGACGACTACGTGCTGTCGGTCGGTTCGGTGAACGCCAACGGGCAGCCGTCGAAATTCACCGTCCCCGGGCCCTGGGTCGGGGTGGCCGCACCCGGTGAGAATCTGATCTCGCTGGATCCCCGGGCACGCGGAACCGCGACCGCGAAGATCGATCAGCAGGGCAAGGTCGAACCGATCAGCGGCACCAGCTTCGCCTCCCCGTATGTGGCGGGGGTGGCGGCGCTGGTCCGGGCCCGCTATCCCGAGCTGAGCGCCACCGAGGTGATCAAGCGGATCGAGGCGACCGCGCACGCGCCCGCCGAGGGCTGGAATCCGTATATCGGGTACGGCACGGTCGATCCGGAGGCCGCGCTGACCGCGCAGGTTCCGAACGAACTCCCGCCGAAGATTCCCAGTCCGCCGCACACCGTGCAGTTGCCGGTGCCGCCGCCACCCGCGGCCCCGAACAACACCTCCCGCAATGTGGCGCTGATCGGTTCGGCGGCGATCGGGACCCTGGCGGTGCTGGGCTTCCTGGCCTCGTATCCGCTCCGCCGCTACTTCGGGGACCGCGAAGACTGAATCCGGTCGGCCACTGTCGGGGTCGGCAATCCGTCCAAGATCGCCCGCCCGGGCCGCCGATGACCGAGTATTTCTGACAGTGGCGGACGAGCAGAGTGTCCGTCGCGGATCGTCTCCCGAGGGGCAGGAACAACCATGCCAGCGACCGTCCGACAACGACTCACTCCCGATCAACGCAATGCGTTCACCGCCGCCCTGATGGGCTGGACGATGGATGCCTTCGACTTCTTCCTGGTGGTGTTCGTCTACGCCGATATCGCCAAGGAATTCCATATGCCCAAGTCCGAGGTCGCGTTCATCACCACGGCGACCCTGATCATGCGGCCCGTGGGCGCCGCGCTGTTCGGTTT
>JAFMQT010000158.1 GCA_017354515.1 Nocardia sp.
TGAATTCGCTGGTCAGCACCCGGGCGCGGTATTCCCGGAACCAGCCGCCCAGCCAGGGGCTGGTGCAGATCGTCGTGGTCGTCGACGGTGGCCTGCTCGATACCGAGGAGGACCCGCTCCGCGAATCCGGCTACGAGGGCGTGACCATTATCGACCTGTGTGGCTACGCGTCCCGGCTGGCGGTCTCGCGCGGCATCCAGATGGTGGTGGAGAACGGCGAATGTGTCGGCCGCGGCGCCACCGGCAATATGGAGCGCTTCGCGGTGATCGACCGGGTCAGCGCCCGCGAGGCGGAGCAGACCGCCCGCCGGTTGGCGCCGTTCCGGGCGGTTCCGATCCAGCGCGGTAACGAGGTCGTGGTCAGCGATGACACCGAGGTCATCAGCACCTGGTCGCAGCTGATGGGGCTGGGTGATATCGGAACGTTCGCACCCGAGACCGCCTGGCAGCCCCGCTACAATCGCGAGCGGCTGCGGGTGCCCTTCGGCGTCAGCTCGGACGGCCAGCCGGTGATCCTCGACATCAAGGAGGCCGCGGAGCTCGGTATGGGCCCGCACGGCCTGTGCATCGGCGCCACCGGTTCCGGTAAGTCGGAATTCCTTCGGACGCTGGTACTTTCGATGCTCGCCACGCATTCGCCCGATCAGCTCAATCTGGTGCTGGTCGACTTCAAGGGTGGTGCGACATTCCTCGGCTTGGAAGGTGTTCCGCACGTCGCGGCGATCATCACCAACCTCGAGGAGGAAGCCGACCTCGTCGATCGTATGCGCGATGCCCTCGCGGGTGAGATGAACCGCCGCCAGGAGGTGCTGCGCCAGGCCGGCAACTATGCCAACGTTCTGCAGTACGAGAAGGCGCGTGCGGCGGGCGCCGACCTGGACCCGCTGCCGGCGCTGTTCGTCGTGCTGGACGAGTTCTCCGAATTGCTCAGCGCGCATCCCGATTTCGCCGAACTATTCACCCAGATCGGCCGCCTGGGTCGTTCGCTGCACGTGCATCTGCTGCTGGCTTCGCAGCGGCTGGAAGAAGGCAAGCTCAAGGGCCTGGAATCGCATCTGTCCTACCGCATCGGCCTGAAGACCTTCTCCGCCAACGAATCCCGCCAGGTGCTCGGGGTGCCCGACGCCTACAACCTGCCGAACAATCCGGGTGGCGGATATCTGAAATCCGATGCCGGGGATATCGTCCGGTTCCAGGCCTCCTATGTATCCGGCCCGTATGTCGGCGGCGGCGCCAAGCGCGAGATCACCCGGGCGGGCATCGTCGGCGGCGAAATCGACGTCACCGCAAGGCCGTTCACCGCGGACTACTTCCAACCGCGCAGCGGCGACTACATCGATGTGGAGCCCGAGGAGATCCCCGAGGTCGAGGAGGAGGAGCCGGACGAGAACGCCGAGAAGACCACCGACCTCGATATGCTGGTCTCCCGGATCCGCGGACACGGCCGTCCGGCGCACCGAATCTGGCTGCCGCCGCTGAATGAGGCGCCCACTCTGGACTCGCTCAACCCGAAGAGTGTGCTCACCGGCGAATTCTCACCGATGGCCCATCTGACCGCGGCCATCGGCCTGGTCGACCGCCCCTTCGATCAGCGCCGCGATCCGTTCATGATCGACCTGTCCGGCGCCGGCGGTAACGTCGCGATCGTCGGCGGCCCGCAGTCCGGTAAGTCCACCGCGCTGCGTTCGCTGATCATGGGTCTGTCTCTGACCCACACCGCCGAGCAGGTCCAGTTCTATTGCCTGGACTTCGGTGGCGGTACGTTGGCCGGTCTGCAGGGACTCCCGCATGTCGGTACCGTTTCGGGCCGCCTCGATGTCGATCAGGTGCGGCGCACGGTGTCGGAGATGACCAGCATCGTCCGCCAGCGCGAGCTGCGGTTCCGCCAGCTCGGCATCGAGTCGATGGCCGAGTTCCGTCGGCTGCGCAGTATCGACCCGAATTCCGGGGCCGCGGCCGCGGGAGCGCACGAGGACCTGTTCGGCGATGTCTTCCTGGTGGTGGACGGTTTCGGCTCCATCCGCCAGGATTTCGAAGCTCTCGAACAGCCGATCATGAACCTGGCCAACCAGGGCCTGTCCTATGGCGTGCACGTCGTGATCGCGCTGAACGCCTGGCGTGAGGCGCGGCCGGCCCTGAAGGACCAGGTCGGCATGCGGATCGAACTCCGGCTCGGTGACCCGATGGACTCCGATCACGGTCGCAGGGTGGCGTCCATGGTTCCGAAGGGGCGCCCGGGTCGCGGTATCACCGCCGACGCGAAGCACTTGCTGATCGCCCTGCCCCGCGTCGATGGCGATTCGAATCCGGAGACGCTGCGTGAGGCGGCGGCCGATGCCGTCGCGGCGATCGATCGCGCGACCCCGGGTCGCCGGGCCCGTCCGGTCCGGATGCTCCCCGAGCAACTGCATCGGGAGGACGTGCTCCGGGCGTGCGGGAATTGGCCGGCCGTGGCGCAGCATCCGGAGCGGACGAATCTGCAGATTCCGATCGGCCTGAACGAGTCCGAGCTGGCCCCGGCCGTCGTGAATATGGCGGACCAGTCGCATGTTCTGATCTTCGGCGACAGCGAATGCGGTAAGACCAACCTGCTGCGCAATATCGTGCGGGGTTTGACGGAAACGAATATCCCCGCGCAGGCCAAGCTGGTCATCGGCGACTACCGGCGCACCATGCTCGGTTTGGTGGAAACTCGGCACCTGGCCGGCTACGCCCCGTCATCGGACATGCTCGAGGGGATGCTGGCCGAGCTGGCCGGTTTGATGCGCTCTCGGATGCCCGGGCCCAATGTCACCCACCAGCAGCTGCGCGACCGGTCCTGGTGGAGCGGCCCGGAGTATTTCGTGATCATCGACGACCTCGACCTGGTGGTCACCTCGAACGGCAACCCGCTGGGCGTGCTGGTCGACTACCTGGCCCACGCCAAGGACATCGGCCTGCACCTCATCGTCGCTCGCCGGTCGGGTGGCGCGTCCAGGGCGATGTTCGATCCGGTGATCTCGCGTATGAAAGACGTCGGCGTGACCGGCGTCCTGATGAGCGGTGACCGGGACGAAGGCTATTTGCTCGGCAATATCCGGCTCAGCGAAATGCCGCCGGGACGTGGTCATCTCGTCTCACGCACCGGCGCCGAACTCGTCCAGGTCGCATGGACGCCCGGCATTTGACCTCGTCCAGGGCTTGCCGCCGGGGCCGTCGACCGTCCCACGAGGTCGGCGATGGATTCGGCAATGCGGTGGACAAGGTGGATGCGGGATGGCACGCTAGTCGAAGACTGATCCACATGGCGGAAACGCCGGCCGAAGGGGGAGGTGGAGAATAAGCGTCGCAGCGGAAGTCTCGGCAGGTCGACCGGCCTGGGGGCAGACTCGAGCGGTCGACTTGGAACTGTAGGGAACCGGGGCTGCTTCCCGTACGTCCAAGTAATAGAGGGAAAATCTCGTCCACGGCAGTAAGCCACGTGGCAATCAACTGAAAGGGCCTGGTAATGCCGCAAAGTCAGACACATCTCGACCCTGTGATGATGCAGAAGTTCGTTGATAATATGCATACCAACCACGATCTTCTCACGCAGCAGATCAACAAGGTGAGCACCCACAAAGAGGCTCTCGCGGCCGCGATGAAAACTACCAGTGCGGCCGGGCAGGCGCTCCAAAACGCTGCCAATAGTTTTATCGATGCAGCAACGAAAATGAATAATAACCTGTTGCATAATGCGGAGAAGTTGCAGCGTGCGCAGCAGGGCTATACCAATCAGGAAGACCACAACGCGTCCTCGGTATCCGCAGTCGGCAACACGTTCCTCGATCACACAGTCTAGCCATCCGGCTGCATCGAACAGAGACATTCACATACCTAAGGAGTGACAATGGCCGGCGCAATGGGTGACGGTACAATCGGATATGAATTCGCGGGAATTAATGACGGTGGCGACGGCATCAAGCAGACCGCCCATCAGATTCTCCAGGCATTGGATGACATGCACCAGCAGTTCGTAAATTTCGTCGGCGTAGATTTTCATGGCGCAGGCGCTGATGCATTTCAGGACGTTCAAACCAGCTGGCATCAGAAGTCGGTCGAGATGAACATTGCGCTGCAGAAGCTCGGCATTCAGACGGTCAATGCTGGTGAGGGTATGCAGGCCGCTGATGCCCAGGCGGCAGGCTTGTTCCACTAGTCTGTCGAGGTCTATGCGGTTGACTGCCGGACGGTGGCGGGGCTCTATAGCCTCGCCACCGTTTGTCATCTGACCCGTTGATGAAGTATCGGGACGAGCTTGCTGAGCAGAGTGCTCTGTGAATTACTGGCCCAGGTACGCATCGCGGCAACCGACGCCGGGTCGTCCACCGGAATGATGGTGGCCCGGGAATTCGTCAGCTGATACGGGAGTCCCAGCAGGCCACCGCCGCCGGCGCTCTTATCACTACGGAGGGCGAGAATATAACCATCGTTCTGGGACGTGAAGGCTTCGGAGTCCTCTTTTGCTATCGGCCGCGGATTGGGCTCGTTACCGTTCGCCTTGTAGTTGAGGTTGTAGACGAAACCCAAATCCTCGAGGAACTGGGTTTGTGGTGTTCCGCCGAGGTAGACGGCCAGATTGACGTCGGTGAAATCGCCGCCGCCGGTAACATCGACCATGGTGATGGTCTTGCCCGCGAACGCCGGATTCGCCGCCCGGGCCTGCTGTACGGAGGTGATCGGCGCGGTGGAGGTGGGCGCGGGCGTGGATTCTGCGGCCGTGGTTGTCGTGCGGGTGCTCGACCCCGAACCACCTTGCGTCGCGACGATTCCGACTCCGATCCCGACCGCTGCGAGCACGGCAACCACGGCAACCGCCCCCAGGATGAGCGGCTTCCGGTTCTTCGACTGCGGGGGGCCCATGAGCTGGGATAGGTCGTTGTTCGGCGGTGCGGGCGGCCGCATCTGGGCGCGCGGGTTGGTCGGGGGACGCTGATCGAATGATTGGGTCGGGGCGAAGGTTTGAACCGGGTAGGTGGGGGAAGTGCTCGTGCGGACCGGGTTGTGGCCCGGGGTGAGGGCATTGGCCGCGGCATCGGTGAATTCACGGCAGCTACGGAAGCGGTCCGCCGGATTTTTCGCGAGAACCCGGCCGATGACCTGGTCGAGTGCAGGTGACAACCCGGGGGTGATGGCGGTGGGGCGCGGTGGGGGTTCATAGAGGTGGCCCATCATGACCATGGCCGGCTGGTTTGCCGGATACGGGTTCTGGCCGGTGAGCAGCTTGTAGAACGAGCAACCGAGGCTGTATATGTCGGCGCGATTGTCCAGCGGCTGGCCCTGCAGCTGTTCCGGGGACGCGTAGGCGATGGTCGCCACGAAACTGCCGGTCTGGGTGAGTTCGGCCGCGTCATCGGCGGATTTGGCGACGCCGAAATCGGCCAGCAGAACTCGTTCCTCGTCGTCGCCGGCGTGCGTCGACAGCAGGAAGTTCGCGGGTTTGATATCACGATGCAGCAGTGCCCGCCGATGCGCGTAATCGAGACCCTTACCCACCTCGGTGACGATCCGCAGGGCGCGCAGTGGTGTCATGGAATGCCGGTCGCGAACAAGTTCCGCTGAGGCGTCGGTGCCGTCGACGTACTGCATGGCGATCCACAGCTGACCGTTCTCCTCGCCGCGGTTGTACACCGAGACGATATTCGGATGGTCAAGTCCGGCAGCGAGATTCGCCTCGCGTTCGAAGCGCCCGCGGAACTCGGGATCGGATGACAGCTCGGCGCTGAGCACCTTGATCGCGTCCATCCGCGGCAGGCTGGGATGTTTGGCCAGGTAGACCGTCCCCATACCGCCGGCGCCGAGCACGCGGTCGATCCGGTACCCACCGACGATGGTGCCTGGGCTCATCGCCATCGGTTACAAACTCCTGGTTGATCGGTGGGTGCGTTCTCGGGGAGCTTACTGGAGTGTGCGGTAACGGGTCGAGTCATGGAAGCGGCCGTGGCCCTCACGGCTGCCACTGGCTGTTCGCGAAGAGAGCGTATTGCGCGGCCGCTCGCTGGTGGGCGTCGAGGAGTTGGTCGGAGAAGACGTAGCCGACGTAGTTGTGATAGGCGACGAGACAGCTGTAGCGATTGCCGTTGCTGCCGTCGTTCTTCACGCATGCTGAATCGGCGACTTTTGGCACGGCGTCGGTGGCGGGGCTATTTGGCTTGAGCAGGATGCGGTCGGTGACTGCCTTGTGTGCGGTGTTGGTATCGGCGGTGCGCAGGACCAGTGCGTCCGAGGTACTGGCGGCGGCTGAGACTTTCAGGGCGGCGAGGCCATCGGCGGCCGATTTGCGGTTCGGCATGAAGTGGCGAATCCCGTGGCCGCCGACAACGAGGTTGCCGTCCGAGTCATTGGGGCGCCCTGACCGCTTCGTGTTCAGGGCGCGGCTGAGGAGGTAGTCCGGGTCCCAGGGGAGTTTGACGGTGTCTTCATCGATGACGGGTGGCAATTGGTCGAGCTGGGGGAGTTCGGCGTCGAGGGTCTTCTCGGTGAGGGAGGTCAGGGCGCTCTGGTTCGGTTCGGGGGTGAGTGCCAACACCGACACCACATATGATCCGTGGGCGAGGAAGGAGCGGATCGTTGGTGTGCCGGGGCGCCAATGAGCATGCGCGGAGGGATATTTGGCGAGTGCAACTGGCTGATTGCCCTTATTGTCGTTGATGTCGACACCATAGAACTCAGCGGCGGCACGAGTAGCGGAGTCGGCGTCGTTGAACTGCATCACCGTGAGCGCAAGGATGGTGGAGCCGGGGGTGGCTGGGGTCGGCCAGTCGAAACCCCAGTCGTCACTCTTGTCGCTCGCGGCGGTCGTGAACCCGAAGACCATTTTGTTGCGTTCGGCTACGGCACCTATATTCACAAAGCTGCCGAGGGAATCATGGCCGGACAAGCTCACGTCGAAGGTTCCTGTCTTCGACATTGACCCCTTGATCAGGCGGGGATCTACCTCATCGGCGGTGACCACATGGTCAGCCAGGCGCATGCCCGCGACTTCGTATGCATCGGCGAAGCCCGGCCGAAAATCGACGTGGGTATCCAGCGGCGTTACCGGATAGTTGCCGACATCCAGGGTGCGGACATCCATCTCGGCGGCGGTGTCCCAGCCGCCGACGGTGGAACCGCAAGCGGACACGAAGGTCAGTGTGGTGAGACAGGCCGCTGCCGACAGGACGCGGAAAAGCCGGGCGCTCATTTCCTGTCCGCCTTCACCAAGATCGCGTACTGGGCCGAAATGCGCTGCTGGGCATCGAGCAACTGCTCACCGGTGGCGATGGCGGTGTAGCGGTCGTGGGCGACCGAGCAGTAGTACCGAATAATGTCCTTTTCCTGTCCGGTGTATTCGCGGCATCGGGCGATTGGGAGGTTCTTGGGGGTGCCGGCCGATCGGGAGTGTTTGTCGGGCCCGCCGAGCTGATCACGGAGATCTTTGGCGGCTGCGGCGTCTCGGGTGCGATAGAGCCGATTGCCGTAGTCGGCGAAACGGTCCACTCCGTCGGTGTCCCACCACTTCCGGCTCTCACCGGGGTCGGAGTCGAATGCCAGGCCCGCGCGACCGGTGTAGACGCCGACAGGGTCGGTCCATTCACCATGCGCGCTTTGCGGGCGAGTCATGGTGCGGCCCAGCATTCCGTCGATATCGATCGGTTGTTCTGTCAACTTCTCCGGGGCGGCCGGGTGGAAGTTGTCGAGGGCCGGGGTGAGGACGTCCAGATCGCGGGAGGCTCGGGTGGTCAGGTCCGACAGATCGGTTTTGCCGAACCAGATCTTGTCCTGGTCGTAGAACGAGATGTAGACCACCAAGCGACCCAGCGGATACCAGAGGCTGATCACTTGTTTGTTCGGAACCCAATGTGCGTGCGCCTGAGGATATTTGGCGATTCCGACCGCCTGGGTCTGCGGGTTGCGGCCGAAGTCGCGTCGTTCCAGTGCGGCCGCCACGTCGGTGGCACGTTGTTCGGTGGGGAAGATCATGGCCGCGTTGACCATTTCGATTCCGAGATTGTCCGGATCGTTGCGGCTATAGTCGGCGAAACCACTGATCAGGTCGGGTGCGTCAGTTTTGAAATCGTCAAAATTGGCGAAATTCTTCAGCACCGAGAGCTTGGGATCGACGAAAACGTGGGTGTCTAATTTGCCGGTATAGGTGAATGCCGGGTCGATGTCCATAGGCAGTGGGAGGTCGCTGCCGAGCCGCTCGGCAGCGACAAGAGCTGCCTCCTCCGGATTCTTCGGCTTGCCCATATCAACCGGATTCGTGTCGTAAGGCCCGGTATCCAGGGTGTTGATATCAACGACGGGCTCCGGTGCCGCGACCGGCTTGGGATCGGACCCGCACCCGGCGGCCGCCAGTACCACGGCGACCGCGGCCAGTGCATACCCGGCTCGTCGCATGAATTCCCCTCCCACGTGTTCGCACCGGCCGATCGGTCGATGCTGCGATGAAGATATCACCGGAATCCGACAGAGGTCCCGGCATTACCGGTCGGTGCGAGTGTTGTTCAGGGGGCGCGCACGTGTCGGTGAACCTCTCGCAGACGCCGGAGATCGTACGCCGGTCACTAGCCGACACTGGTTACCGCTGCCACTGGCTGTTCGCGAAGAGAGCGTACTGGGCGGCAGCTCGCTGGTGGGCGTCGAGCAGCTGCTCGGAGTCGACGTAGCCGATGTAGTTGCGGTAGGCGACGAGGCAGGTGTAGCGCTTCTCGTCGACCATGGGGTCAGGGTCGGCTCTTTCGACGCATGCCGAATCGGCGACTTTCGGCACGGTGTCCGCGGCGACGCCGCCTGTCTCGAGCAGTATCCGGTCGGTGACTGCCTTGTGTGCGGAGTTGTTGTCGGCGGTACGCAGGACCAGTGCGTCCGAGGTTTTGGCAGC
>JAFMQT010000504.1 GCA_017354515.1 Nocardia sp.
GTCCCATACGATGCCGTCGTCGCCCGCGACGTCCATGGTGATCTCCGCACGCCGCTGGGTATTGCCGTCCCGCACCATCTTGATCACCGACGCGCCGTGCGGAGTGAGCCTTCCGGCCGCGATGAGTGCGAGCACTCGTTTGGAGAGCTCGGGATAGACCCGGGCCAGTACGGCCGCCTCCCCGATGAGCTGCCGGACGTGCCGATCATGCTCGGTTCCGTTGCGCCGGGCGAGGGCGATCAGATCGTCCACCGCGCCGGTCCGGCCGCCTGCCGCGGTGACCAGACCACCCATGCCGCCGCCGGCGGCCATGTTCCGCTCGTGCATCAGCAGCGTCCGGGTGATCCGCCAGCCGTCGTTCACCGCGCCGACCACATGTTCGGGCCCGAGCTCGACATCGTCGAAGTACTCCTGGCAGAACTCTGCCGAACCGGTGATCTGGCGCAGCGGCAGGATGGTTACGCCGGGCCGGTGCAGCGGCACGATGAACATCGTTATCCCGGCATGTTTCTCGACGCCCGGGTCGGTGCGAGCCGGGCACAACGCGAAGTCGGCCGCGGCGGCGCCGCTGGACCACACCTTGGAGCCACGCAACAGCCAGCGGTGCCCGTCCCGGATCGCACGGGTGGTCAGGCCCGCCAGGTCGGAGCCGCCGTCGGGTTCGGAGAGCAACTGCACCCAGACGTGCTCACCGCGCAGCATGCCCGGGATGTACTGCCGCTTCTGTTCCTCGGTGCCGTGATCGAGCAGGGTGCGGCCCATGATGCTGTGGGTGACGCCGGCGAATAGCGCCGACGGCAAGAAGTAGCCGACCGCCTCCTGGTTCCAGACTCGCTGGAATTCGGCGGGCAGGCCCTGCCCGCCGTACTCGACGGGCCAGGTGATGCCGGAGAACCCGGCCTCGTACTGCCGTGCCTGGAACGCCCTGGCCGCGGCCAGATCCTGCGCCGACTCGAAACCTGTCACCAGTGCGCTGCCGTGTTCGCCGACCCGTTCAGCGTTGTCCGCCAGCCATTTTCGCGCCCGCACGCGGAACGGTTCCAAGTCCTGTGCCGTCGCACCAGCTGTATCAGCCACGGACGTCACCTCCCATCCGATCACTCGAGGTGTTCGTATCGAGCTGTCCGTCCGATTCCGGCAGACCGGATAGTTCGCAGAGTCGCTCGTGGTGCCATTGCGGGCTGCCGTAAAGGATTTCGTTCGATTTCGCCCGGCGCAGGTAGAGGTGCAGGTCGTGCTCCCAGGTGAAGCCGATCCCGCCGTGGATCTGCAGGCAGTGCTGCACCAGCCGCGGCGCGTATTCGCCGACGTAGGCCTTTGCGGCGCTGACGATTTCGGATCTGTCGGGATGCCGCGTATGCACCGCGTCGGTCGCGGCGCCGGATATGGCCTCGGCGCTCTCCAACCAGCCGTACATATCCGCGCACATGTGTTTGATGGCCTGGAACGAGCCGATGGGCCGCCCGAAGGCGAACCGCTCCCCGGCGTACTCGAGCGTGATCTCGAACATCCGCTCCATCACTCCGACGGTCTCCGCGCAGTGCAACACCAGTGCGAGTTCGAACTGCCGCTGCCACTGCTCCCCCGCGACCTCGGGGTCCCCGAGCACCGCGTCGGCCGGAATCACCACCTCGTCGAACCGGACCTGGCTGAACCGGCGGGTGAGATCGAGGCCGCCCAGCGGCACGACGGTGATGCCCGGCGTCCCGGCCGGCAGCAGAAATTGCCTCGGCCCGGCCGGAGCCCGCGCGGTCACCAGTAGGTATTCGGCCGAATGCGCTTCCTGGACAAGATCTTTCGTGCCGGTCAGCACATAATCCGAGCCGCGGACCTCGACGCTCAGGGCGAACCGATCCGGATCCCAGCCGCGGCCCCGTTCGGCCAGACACCACGCGGCCGTCCGGTCACCGGCGACCAGCCCGGGTAGTACCGCGCCGCGCTGTTCATCGGTGCCGTAGTTCGCCACCGCGAAGGCGACGATGGTGTTGGGCACCAACGGCCCCGGCTGCACCAGACGGCCGAACTCCGCCGCGATCACGGCCGCATCCCGAACCGGCTCGTCGGACCCGGTTCCGCCGTAGTACTCGGGCACCGCCATTGCGCCCCAGCCGAGTTCGGCGCCGCGGCGCCACACCGCGGCGTCGAATCCGGCGGGATCATCGATCAGCGCTCGCACCGACTCCAACGGGGACTCCTTCATCAGGAAGCTCCGCGTTGTCTCTTGCAGCATCGCCTGCTCATCGCTCAGCTCCAGGTGCACTGCGCCTCCCAGTCACGTCAGGTAAAAGACCTGCACATCAGCATTCAGAAAACCGATTCGGCCGGCTTCGGACGGGCCGGAGGTTGACGGCCCGCCGGTCCTGCCTTAAATTGACATTACAATATGTCAGATACTCCTCGTCCGGCAATACCGGCGAACCGGGCCCGGCCCGACGGTGAGCGACATGCCGAAACCAGCAGCGATTTGGGAGAGAACCCATGGACGAACGCCTGATGCATCGTGGCGAGTTCTACATCGACGGCGGCTGGGTCGCCCCGGCGAGCACCGAACGTCTTGACGTCATCTCGCCATGGAACGAGCAGTTGGTCGGCAGTGCGCCGGTATCGACCGACACCGATATCGACCGGGCAGTGGACGCCGCCCGGAAGGCATTCACCGGTCCGTGGTCCCGGACGTCGCGGGCCGACCGGGCGGCGCTGCTGCTGGCGATCGTCGAAGAAACCCGCAAGCGGGAAGAGGACCTGATCAACGTCATGACCGACGAGATGGGCCTGCCGATCTCCTCGGGCTACATGCACGCCGCGATGTGGGCGCCCGTCTACGAGTTCTACGCCGACCTGGCCAAGAATTACGCGTTCGAGCGCGATGAGGTCACCGGCCCGATGGCCGCGAAGGTCGTGCAGGATCCGGTCGGTGTCGTGGGCGCGATCACCCCGTGGAACGGCCCGCTGACGCTGGCCATCTGGAAGATCGCGCCCGCGCTGGCCGCCGGTTGCACGGTCGTGCTCAAACCTCCGCCGGAGTCGCCGCTGTCGCCGCTGGTGCTGGCCGAGGTCTTCCACGAAGCCGGCGTCCCGGCCGGCGTGATCAACATCGTTCCCGGCGACCGGCAGGTCGGCGAGCACCTGGTCACACACCCGGGCATCGACAAGATCGCCTTCACCGGTTCGACCGCCGCGGGCAAGCGGATCATGTCGCTGTGCGGCGACCAGATCAAGCGGGTGTCGCTCGAGCTCGGCGGCAAGTCCGCCGCGATCTTCCTGGACGATGCAGATATCGCCGCCCTCATGCCGCAATACATGCACCAGGTCATGCTCAACTCGGGTCAGGTCTGCGCCATGCACAGCCGCGCGCTGGTACCGAAGCAGTTCTACAACGACGCCGTCGAGCAGGCCGCCGCGATCGCGCAGACGTTGAAGGTCGGCGACCCGCACGACAAGGACATCGTGATCGGCCCGCTGGTCGCCAAGCGTCAACAGGACCG
>JAFMQT010000159.1 GCA_017354515.1 Nocardia sp.
TCGCTACGCCGCCTGTCATTTGTTCGCACGACACCGTCGACGCCTTCAAAGGCCCACGCTATTCAGGGAGCTCCGCTCCTGTAGTTCCACGGTTCCCGGGAACTTCGATGAAATCGAACGGGCCGGCGTGCGGCCGACTCGCTTCTGAGCTGTGAAGGGTGTGACATGTCGACGGTCGAGTTGGATGACCTGCTTGCGGCGGCTTCGGTGGGAGGTGCGAACTGTCTGACGTCGGTGACCGAACTCGAACCCGCGGCAGGGCGGCACGCCTCGGTCGCGCCGGCGAAGTTCGCCGCGAGGAGTTCCGACAAGGGCGTATACGCCTACGAATCCCGCTACGACGACACCGGCCAGTCGAGTGATGTGGTGCTCATCGACAGTGCCCAGAGCCAGGCCAACCGAGTCGAGGCGGCCCTCGCACTCGAAATCACCGAGGGGCATCCGATTCTGGGGCGCATGCCGCGGGTGGTCGTGAGTTATCCGGCAGACGGTGAGCCGGTGGAGCTCTCAGATATCGAGTTGCCGCATCGCGCTTTCGACGGCCATGTGCGTGCGGGAACCGTTGGAGGCGAACCGGTCACGAAACTCGAGGCCTACCGGAAGATCCGTGACGCGCAGCAGGGAAATGCGCGAGCGCTGTTCGACGCCAGCCCCGCCAGCATCGTTTTCGGCGCCTGGGATTCGTCACGGTCGGCCCGGCAGGGAAGGTGGCGCAGGATCCTGACCGGCGAGATCATCGGCTTCTGCGAAAAACCCGGAGATGAGCCGGCATTGAAGGGCGGTGCCCGGGTCGACCCGATCGGGATGCGGATCGAATTGACCGGCCCGGACTTGAAGGCGTTGGCGGATCGGCAACGCACCGAACTCAGTAGGAAGACCTACGAGACGTTGACCAAGGCTGCGGCGGCAGCCAGGGGTGACAAGCGGGTGCCGACTTCGGCAGCGGGGCTCGGTGGTATCCCGCCGAGCTTGGAGGCACTGGCAGGGGTGGCCTGCCGGAGGATCGTGCGCTCGCACGTATTGAGTTTCGCCGCGCTGCGGCAGGTCCGGTTCGGCGCGGGCGCCGAGGGGGATGCCGCGTGCCGGGCGCTGCTGGCCGCGATCGCACTGGCGGGGCTGGCGCGCTCGGATGCGGAGCTGGTCCTGCGGGCCAATTGCGATCTGGTGGAGGCCGGTCCGACCCGGGTGAGCCTGCTCGGGCGTGGCGGCCAGTCCACGAATTTCGACCCGCTGGACATTGCCGCGGCCGATGAATTGCTCGCAGCCGCCCTAGCCCATGCAGAGACTGCTGCCGACGTGGATTGGCGGGGAGTGGCGCTGCGGGTCGACGGCGATCCCGCGATCGCGGCGGCCGCGGCCGATGACGAGCCTCAGGCATAGTGACGATGGCTCCATTTTCGATCACGGCGCAGTTGCCGTTGGGTACCTATCGGGGACACCGTCCCGACCTGACCGCGGAACGCATTCCCTCTGTGGCGCGGCTACATTCGGCCCTGCTGGCGGCCGCCGGCTTCGGCCCGCGTGCCATCGAGTACGACGGGGAATGGCAGCCCTGCGATGTCGATGAGGTCGCCTTGCGGTGGCTGGAGGACAACCCCCCGACCGACGTGACGGTGCCGGCGATCAAAGTCAGCCGCAATGACGCGATCGCATACCGCGACGACGGCACCATAGGGGTGGCCAAGAAGTCGAAAACGATCAGGAAGCTGCCCAAACAGGACAGTGCCGTCGCGGTCGACGGCCCATTCGTGTGGACGTGGCGCGAGCCTCCACCGGAGCCGATCGCCGATGCCCTGCGCGAACTATGTCCGGACGTACCCTATTTGGGGTCCGCGGAATCCCCGGTCGTGCTCGAGGTGTCGGCAGCGATATCCGACCCGACACACGAATATGTCCCGGACGCCGGCCTGTTCACTCGTGGCCCCGGCGAGCACGTCGATCTGCCGGTCCGAGGCCGCGTCGATGAGCTGGCCCGCGCACATTATGCGGAGCGAACCGGAAAGGTAGGTTCCGACCGGGCAGGGACCGACGAGCGGTCGACCAGTCCGGTCCCACCTCGATCGGCCGTGCGAACCGGACTGTATAGACCGAAAAACCGTCCAGCGGCTGATGTTCCATGGTCACAGGTGATGTTGGTGCCATTGGACGCACGTGTCCCCGAACAAGACCGGGTACGGGTGGCGAGAGCCGCCCACCAGGCGTTGATCAAGATTCTGGATCGTGACGCACCCCCGGTCCTGACCGGCATCTATCCGGATGGCCATAAGCGGCCTGCGAACCACGTCGCCTTGCATATTCTCGACCGCGAGCACCCGGTAGCACTACCAGGGGCGGCCGAATCCGCCCTGGCAGTATTGATTCCGTTCGATGTCACCGATGCCGATGTGGCCGAGATATCCCGGGCGGTCGGCACATTGCGAACCCTTTACAGCGGTCGCGGCAGAAAGCTGACCGTGCGCGGGTCCATCGAACTGCGTAACGGACACCTGTTCTGGGATGAGCCGGCCGCCGGAACGGTGCGGCTGTGGCGCACGAGCCCTCCGTCGATCCCGGATACTCGCGGCTATAGCGGATGGACATTCACACACGCGGCCTTGCTGTCCCTCGGCTTCGTCTGGCAGGGCACCGCGGCGCTCAGTACGCCGCCGGGCCGGGGCCGGATCAGGGATGAAAGGTTTGTCGAAGCCGTGAATCTGGCGGGAGTGGCCGTGCTGGATACCACTCCAATCCGTGGGACGCGTGTCGACAACTATGTGCACCGGGTCAATCCGCATGCGGTGGTGCGGCCCTATCACGCGCTGCTGCATCTGGGTGACCTGGGCGGTGCGCAAACAATTCAAGCCATCGGCCAGTGCCGCCACCTCGGCGGCGGACTACTGATTCCGGACGATCACACCGAGGGCGAAATCCTCGCCGTACCGGGGGAATAGGAAGGCGTGCAGGTGAATACGCTGGAACGTGACGACTTCGGTGAGTTCTTCGCTGAATTGCATGATGGCGCACGACCATTCGCGTGGCAGTGGCGGCTGCTCGACGCGGTTATCGCCGGACACTGGCCCGATGCGCTCGTCGCGCCGACCGGGGCCGGGAAGACGTCGGTGATCGATGTCCACGTATTCGCTCTGGCCGCGGCACACACCGCCGGTACCCCCGTCCCCCGGCGACGATTGGCGATGGTCGTCGACCGGAGGGTGCTGGTCGACGACCAATATGACTACGCCACCCGGCTGGCCGACCGGCTCGAGTGCCCGGACCAGTCACAGATCCTGGCGGCCGTGGCCGACGCACTGTGGGAGGTGCAGGGCCCGTCGGGCCGCTCGTCCGCCGACGACGCTGATGCGGCTAGATCGCCGTTGCTCGTCGCACGACTGCGTGGAGGTGAGCCGCCATCAACCCGCTGGGCTGATCATCCGACCGCCGCGGCCGTGATCTGCGCGACCCCGGAAATGTGGGGAAGCCGGCTCCTCTTCCGCGGTTACGGCTCCTCCGCCAGGGCCTGGCCGAGAGAGGCCGGGCTGTTCGCCTTCGATACCGTCGCCGTGGTCGATGAAGCCCACCTTTCACGCCAACTCGTCCACACCGCGCGCCGGGTGAGCGAACTGGCTGTCGTCGCCGATCAACCGTGGGAGGGTCCGCAGCCGCTACATGTAGTCGAGGCGACCGCCACCCCGGATACAGCGGGCGAAAACTGGCTCGGAGTCGATGGTGACGACCTGACTGACAACGCTGTACTCGCGGACCGGCTGCGGAAGCCGAAGCCGGTCACGGTCGTCGAATGCAAGGGATGGCCGACACATCAGGCCGACAGCCGCGTAACCGGTGAAATCGTAAGGTGCGTACTCGAATTAGTCGATGCGAGTAGCGCTGCCGCGGAATCCTCCGGCGACCTTGCGGCCCGCACAATCGGTTGTTTCGTCAACTCGGTGGATCGCGCGGTGTCGGTTGCCGCCGCCTTACGCGACCTCAGCAGTCAGGGGCGGCCTCTGACCGTGGTGATGGTCTGCGGACAGGTTCGCCCGATCGACATCGACCTGCTCCGGAAACACCATGACGGAGTCCTGACTCCGAACGGAAATCGCAGCGTAGATGTCATCGTGTCAACTCAGTCCCTCGAGGTCGGTGTCGATATCGACCTGGCCGGGATCGTGACCGAACTCGCCAGCGGATCGGCCTTGGCCCAGCGGGCGGGCCGAGTGAACCGGCGCGGGCTCAGGCCGGATGGCCCGGTCGTGGTGATCGGCCCCGATGGCCCCGTTCGCCCCGATACCTTCTCCGGGCCTTACGGGACCGAAGAGCTCAATCAGGCTCGCGACTGGATTATCAGGCGTCACAACGACACCGACGGCCTCGCGCCATGGGCACTGCGTACCGATCCCCCACCATCGGCCCGTCCGCGCCGGACGCTGTGGCAGCGACCCGAACTCGGACAGGTATGGCACTGGGCGCGCACCAGCGACGACCTGGCCGCTGACCCGGAACTCGACCTGTGGCTCTCTGATGACCTGGAGCCCGAGACATCGGTCGGGATTGTCGTCCGTGATGACCTGCCGGACGACTCCGCAGCAATCGAACTCATATCCCTGCTGCCACCGCGACGACACGAGACCTTTTCCGTCCCGCTGCGAACCGCCCGAAAGGCGCTGGTCGAGGCCCTCCGACGGGACGGTGACGATCAGACGCTCCGGCACACGGTCGTAGTACGTGGTAGCGACGTGGTTCCGTTGGACTGGACAATACGCGACGGGGACCGGGAACCGCGACTGCGTCCCGGTGATGTGGTCGTGATCGATTCGGCGACCGCCCTTTTCACCCAGTCGAAACGGGACGGCTACGACACCCCGCCGGCGATCACGACCGATCCGGCGAAGGCTTTCCCTGCCAGAGACCGACTCGAGGCCATTGCCGAGATCCGCGGCCCCAAGCCTGGCGAAGTGGTTCATCGCGTGCGACTGAATACCGAGTCGACTCGCGACCTGGCGGAATGGCTGCGGATGGAATCCCTTGTGCCCGGGACTCCGGAGGGGCACCGCGAAGTGGACGTTGCCTCCCTCGAGCGCGATGTCGTCGGCAAATGGCTCGATTCGCACGCCCGCCCCGGAATGGAGCGCGCCGCAGCGGATCTGCTGCTCAGTGGAGAACACAAGGTAGACGTCATCGTGCTACGCGACGACGATACCCCGGCCCAGGTGCTGGTGATCGATGGACGCCGGGCGGTCGCGGACGAATACGTCCGGCAGGAATGGAGTCCGAGTGCCCGGCGGGTGCTGTTGAGCGCGCATCAGAGAGCGGTGGCCGAACGGGTCACGGAACTATGCGAAATACTCAGCACGCCGGCAGAATTAACCGAAGTACTTCGGCTCGCTGCCGCCCACCACGATGACGGGAAGGCCGACAAGCGATTCCAGATCCGGCTCGGCGCACGGGCGAGTGATCAACCGCTTGCGAAGAGCCGGGTAGCTCTCACTCCGGCCGCGTCCCAGCGACGTCGGGATCTCAGCGGCCTGCCATCGGGGTGGCGCCACGAACAGCGCTCGGTCGTAGACGCCTGGGAAACGATTCCCGACACAGTCGATCGTGACCTGGTCGCGCGGCTGATCGGAACCTCGCACGGTCATGGACGGACCGGATTCCCGCACGTGGCCGGCGAACTGATGCCGGATGGTGCCGCCGCCCATGTTCGGGCCTGCGCCGAGGACCTGTTCGATCGCGGCCGTTGGGATCAACTCATCGAGGGCACTGACCTGCGCTACGGCGTCTGGGCATGCGCATATCTGGAAGCACTCGTGCGGGCCGCCGACGGCCGGATCTCAGCGGAGGGCAAATGAACACATTCGTCATGGCCGGCGCGGACCAGTCACTCCTGCTGCACCACATGGCCTTCTATGGCCTCGCCGACATCCTCGACACGAGCGGGATCGGTGACCTCGCCGTCGAATGGAACGGACCCCAACCTGTGCTGTCCGGCGAAAACCTCGACGACACGGTCGTAGAGGAGGCTGTCCGGACACATATCGAAGGACGAAAACCCTGGACACTAAACAGTTTCGGCACAGAACGCCGCGCAACGATGAGTCCGCGCCTCACCGTATTCAAAGCCGGAGAATGGGAGCCACACCAAAGGCGGCGCGAGGAGGTCCTCACCGAGCTCACCGACGGGCGCCTCTGGCCAGACCTGCGGTATCTGGCCGCGCTCGGTGAGCCCTCCTATTGGAGCTTCAACTTCCGAGGTGATCGCCTTCAGGACAATGGCGCCAGCCGCTTCGAAATGCAGCCCCGCAACCGCGGATCGGAATTCGTCGGCAACCGTCTGCGTCCCCTCACCGAGAAACTCCTGAGGAGAAGACCCGGAACCATAGCTTCTGGGCTGTCCGGGCAAACATTGATCGACGAGCTCGACGGCAAGCCCAACAGTGTCACCGCCACCGGATTAGCCATGCCCGGCCCGGCTGACAATGCGATCGTCTGGTGTGCGTTGTGGGGTATTGGTCAGTTCCCCGCGACATACCGAATCCAAGGCGCCGCGCTGACCAGCGGGTATATCGGCCGCAACAGACACGAGTGGTTCTGTGTCCCGGTCTGGACCGGTCGCTGGCGGCCGGCGCGGCTGCGGTCGATCCTGGCCTCGAGCCAGCTGCGCACCGCCGCGGCGACCGGTCTGGCCGATTTCTCCGACGACGCCGATCAGGAGATGCGCGCCGGGAGCTGGTTGCGGTCGCGCGGGGTGATCGGAGTGCTGCGTTTCCCCATCGCACGCTTCGGCAGTGACAACGCTCCCGAACGCAGAGCCCTACGCGCGGAGGCGATTCCGTTATGACCGTCAACGCGAGCGCCCTCACCATCCGGCTCGTCGCTCACCACGCGTTCTGTCCCCGCCGCGCCTGGCTCGAAGCGATGGGCGAACAGACCGACACATTCCAGATGGCCCACGGAATCGCCGCACACCGCGCCAGCGACGACCCGAAACGTTCACGGCCGGACAGTTTTCGAGCAATGGACGTCGCCAGCAAGCAACTCGGAATTACCGGCCGCTGCGACACCGTCGAGTTCGACGCGGACGGCAATGCGGCAGTAGTCGAATTCAAATCCACGCCTGTTCGACGCAAGCCCATCGTCAGCGAGCAGATGGTCGTTCAGCTCGCATTACAGACGGTGGCCTTGCGCGAGGCCGGAGTCAATGTGGTGTCATCCGCTGTCTACTTCACCGATCACAATCGCCGTGTCGACGTTCCGATCGGCGACGCCGAAATCGCCGACGCGACCGACCACGTCAACCGGCTGCGTACGCTGCTCGATACGGGAACCGCACCAGAACCGCTGGTGGATGACCCGCGCTGCCGATTTTGTTCGCATGCCGGAGTGTGCCTGCCCGATGAACGAGCGCTTGCACCCGTCGTTCGGAAAGTGCTTGTCGCCGATCCTGATTCGCAAACCCTGCATATCGCCACACCCGGTGCCCGCGTGTCGATCCGGACCGGACGCCTGCGGGTGACGAAGGGCGACACCGATATAGGAACCGTCCCCATCGAACGGGTCTTCGCGCTTGTGCTGCACGGAAATATCGATGTCTCCAGCGGATTGTTGCGCGAACTGCTGTGGCGGCGCATCCCGGTCGTGTGGTGTTCGGGGACCGGCCGGGTTGTCGGCTGGGCGTCCTCGGCACAATCACCGAACGGCGGCGCGCGAGTCCGCCAGCACGTCGCCTCCGACCGTGGTCATCTGGAGCTCGCCCGCGCCTTCATCACAGCGAAAATCGCCAACCAGGCAACACTTCTCCGGCGACTAGGGGACGCACCCGCCACTGTCACGGCCCTGCGGCGCCTGCAACGAGACGTAGCCGCAGCCCCCAGCCTCGAGGAAGTCTTCGGTGCCGAAGGCGAAGCCGCGTCACGCTACTTCGAACAATTCCCGACCATGCTGAATCCTCAGTTGCGCGACGACATCAGCTTCACTCATCGGACACGAAGGCCGGCGACCGATCCGTTGAACGCCGCGTTGAACTTCGCGTACGGTCTGCTGCTGGCAGACCTGATCCGGGCAGTCGTCTCGTGCGGGCTCGATCCGCACGCCGGCTTCCTGCATTCCAGCGGCCGCAACAAACCCGCGCTCGCCCTCGACCTGTGCGAGGAATTCCGAGCCCCCATTGCGGACTCGGTGGTAGTCGGTTGCTTCAACAATGGCGAACTCAAGCCGTCGTCGTTCACCATGGTTACCGGATCCGCCCGACTACGCGACGGAGCGCGATCCGCGCTGATCGCAGCGTATGAGCGTCGCGTAGCAACCGAGTTCCGGCATCCAACATTCGAGTACCAAGTTACCTGGAGACGGGCGATGGAGACCCAAGCCAGGCTGGTGCTCGGAATCCTCGACGGAACCCAGCCGCACTACAAGGGAATCGCGATCCGGTGAGCGACAAGGTTCACCGCTACATCCTGGCCTACGACGTCGCACACGACGCTCACCGCACCCGCGTGGCCAAAACGCTGGAATCCTACGGTGACCGGATCCAGTACAGTGTCTTCCTCGTCGACGCGAAGCCAGCGAAAATGGTACGCCTGCGCGCCGCCGTCACCGCCGCGATCGAACTCGCCACCGATTCACTCTTGGTCGCCGACCTCGGACCGCTATCCAGCGACGGCGGCAAACGCATACAATTCGTCGGCATCACCCGCCGATTTCTGGATCAAGGCCCACTGATTCTCTGACCACGGCACCCGGGCGCGACGGCTCCTCCGCCGCGAAAAACGCCGGCAGCGCTCGCCAGCCATTTCTCCTGGTGAAAGCACATAATCTCGCCGCCGAACCAGCGCAGTCACCCGAAGTATGCCACCCGTCCTCGGAGGTCTCGCAATCGCCTGGAAA
>JAFMQT010000160.1 GCA_017354515.1 Nocardia sp.
ATACTGCCTGGCGTGCGAATCCGGCGACGGACAGCGTAGTGCGCGTCTCGGTCCGATCGCGGCACCGCCGCCCGGACACGCCGCGTGACGGGCGAAAGGTTGCCGAACCGGTCGCTGAAAGTGACCTGGAGCGAGTAACTTGGACCCCGATGACCGCACTACTGGCCGAACGCGCCGCCGAAGTCGTGTCCGCGGCACAACAGTTGCTCACCAAGCGCATGGGTGCTGCGGTAAAGCTGAGCGATCCCATCGAACTCAGCGGAAGTGGCAGGACGACGGTGCTCCGGGTGCGGGTGGCCGACACCTTCTCGCTGCCGCGAACCCTGATCGTCAAGCAGGTTCGCGGTGGCGCCGACGAACGGCGGATCGGTGGCCTCGCGCCCGGTGTGGCCAGTATTGATTCGGCGTTCCTGCGGGAGGCGGTCTCCTACCAGTTCACCACCGCGCTGAGCAGCGAACACCGCCCCGGTGCGTATCTGCAGGCGCACAGCCTGCAGGACCGCCTGCTCATCCTCAGCGATCTGGGCGAGAACATGTCGCTGACCTCGGTGCTGCAATCGGGGTCCGAACCCGCCACGCGGAACGCGCTGATGGCATTCGCACAGGCGCTGGGCCGCATGCACGCGGCCACGATCGGCCGCGAGGACGACTTCCTGGCCCTGCTGCGGCGGGTCGATGTGGTGCACCGCGGTATCGATGGAATCGCCGAACAGGCGATGGCCGCGATCAACGAGGTTCCGGGCATGCTGTCGCGGGAGGTCGGGGTGGATGTCCCCGGCGAGATCGCCGAGCGTATCGTGCGCGGTAACCGGCTGTTCTCGGCGGGCCGTTTCCGCGCCTTCAGCCCCTCGGACCTGTGCCCGGACAATGTCATCCTGAACGACGAGGGCGCGCGCTTCCTGGACTACGAATGGGGCGGATTCCGCGACGCCACACTGGATATCGCCTACGCCCTGGTGTCGTTCCCCGGCTGCCTGTGCGATTTCGAACTCTCGCGCGAGCGTGCCCAGCAGATGGTCGAGGCGTGGCGCTCGGAGGTGGTCGGCGCCTGGCCCGCCCTCGCCGACGACGCCCTGCTCGCCGAGGCGATTCTCGAGGCCCGGCTGATCTGGGTGTGGCTGACCACCTATTGGTTCATGCTGGCCGACCACACGCTCATCGCGGCCGCCCGCGAGCACGGGCTGTCGGTTCCGCGTTCGGCCGCGCTGATCAATCGCTGGACCGCGCTGGCCGAGGATGCCCGCGTGGCCGGCGACGACATTCTGGGCGATTTCGCCGAGGGCGTGGCGGCAACCCTCGAAGAATACTGGGAGGGCTGAGCAGGGTCGCCGCCCGGTACGGTCGAGGCGTGAGCGTGAGTGAAGGTCTGTTCGATGCGCCGGAATCCGGCGGGGAGTCCGGGCAGCTCGCGCCCGCGGCGGGGCGGGGGGCGCCGTTGGCGGTTCGTATGCGGCCGGCGAATCTGGACGAGGTCGTCGGTCAGCGGCATCTGCTCGGTCCCGGGTCGCCACTGCGACGGCTGATCGAGGGGTCCGGGGCGACGTCGGTCTTGCTCTACGGCCCGCCCGGAACGGGCAAGACGACCCTGGCCGCACTCATATCCCAGGCCACCGACCGCCGGTTCGAGGCGCTGTCGGCGCTGTCGGCGGGGGTCAAGGAGGTGCGGGCGGTCATCGATCTGGCGCGGCGCCGGCTGGTGGCCGGGCAGCAGACGGTGCTGTTCATCGATGAGGTGCACCGGTTCTCCAAGACCCAGCAGGACGCGCTGCTGGCGGCGGTGGAGAACCGGGTGGTGCTGCTGGTCGGCGCGACCACCGAGAACCCGTCCTTCTCGGTGGTGTCACCGCTGCTGTCGCGCTCATTGGTGCTGCAGCTGAAATCATTGTCCGACAGTGATATTCGCTCGGTCCTTGATCGGGCGATCGCCGCCGAGCGGGGCTTGGGCGGGCGGTATTCGGTCACCGGGGAAGCACTCGATCACATCGTGCGGATCGCCGGTGGGGACGCGCGCCGCGCGCTGACCGCATTGGAGGCGGCCGCGGAATCGGCGCCCGACGCCACCGTCGATGTGGAACTGGTGGAGGCCAGTGTCGACCGGGCCGCGGTGCGCTACGACCGGGCCGGCGACCAGCACTACGACGTGATCAGCGCGTTCATCAAATCGCTGCGCGGTTCCGACGCCGACGCGGCCCTGCACTATCTGGCCCGCATGATCGGGGCGGGCGAGGATCCGCGATTCATCGCGCGCCGCTTGATGATTCAGGCCTCCGAGGACGTGGGCATGGCCGACCCGACGGCGCTGCAGACCGCGGTCGCGGCCGCGCAGGTGGTGCAATTGGTCGGCATGCCCGAGGCTCGGCTGGCGCTGGCGCACGCCACCATTCATATCGCGACCGCGCCGAAATCGGGTGCGGTGGTGGCGGCGATCGACGCGGCGACGGCCGATATCGCGGCCGGGAAGGCCGGTGCGGTGCCGCCGCACCTGCGCGACGGACATTACGCGGGGGCGGCGAAACTCGGCCACGCCCAAGGCTACCGGTATCCGCACGCCCATCCCGACGGTGTGCTGGCCCAGCAGTATCCGCCCGACGAATTGGTCGGCACCGACTACTACACGCCGACCGATCACGGATACGAACGAGAGGTCGGCCCGCGCGTGACCAAATTGCGCAGAATCGTCCGCGGGCCCTGATCGCGGGCGGGCCGGTGCGGAAACCGGCCGCCGGGAAATCGGTGGACGGTGACCGGTAGGCTGAACGGTTGTGCAGACCCACGAGATCCGACGGCGTTTCCTGGACCATTTCGTCCGCGCGGGCCACACCGAGGTACCCAGTGCCTCGCTGATCCTGCCGGACCCCAACCTGCTGTTCGTCAACGCGGGCATGGTCCAGTTCAAGCCGTATTTCCTGGGCCAGGAGGCGGCGCCGTTCCCGCGCGCGACCAGCGTCCAGAAGTGTGTGCGCACCGGCGATATCGACGAGGTCGGCGTGACCACCCGGCACAACACCTTCTTCCAGATGGCGGGCAACTTCTCCTTCGGTGACTACTTCAAGGAAGGCGCCATCACCTTCGCCTGGGACCTGATCACCACGCCGCAGTCCGAGGGGGGTTTCGGGTTCGACCCCGAACGCATCTGGGTCACCGCCTACGAGAGCGATCCCGAGGCCGCCGAGATCTGGAAGCGGGTGGCCGGAATTCCCGCCGAGCGCATTCAGTTCCGCGACGGCAAGGACAATTACTGGGATATGGGTGTGCCGGGTCCCGGCGGCCCGTGCTCGGAGATCTACTACGACCGTGGACCCGAATACGGCAAGGACGGCGGCCCCGTCGTCGACGAGGACCGCTACCTGGAGATCTGGAATCTGGTCTTCATGCAGGACATCCGCGGTGAGGACAGTCCCAAGCAGGGGCATCCGCCGATCGGGACGCTGCCGAAGAAGAACATCGACACCGGGATGGGCATCGAGCGGGTGGCGATGCTGCTGCAGGGTGTGGAGAACGTCTACGAGACCGATCTGCTGCGCCCGATCATCGCCAAGGCCGAGGAATTGACCGGCGCGAGCTACGGTGTCGAGCCCGCCGACGATGTGCGCTTCCGGGTGATCGCCGACCATGCGCGCAGTTCGGCCATGCTGATCGCCGACGGTGTGAACCCCGGCAACGACGGTCGCGGCTATGTGCTGCGGCGGCTGCTGCGGCGCATCGTGCGCTCGGCCCGGCTGCTCGGCGCGAGCAAACCCGTGATCAGCGAATTCATCAAGACCGTCAGTGACCTGATGGCCCCGTCCTATCCGGAGCTGGCCACCGACTTCACCCGTATCGAAACCGTCGCGGTGGGTGAGGAGACCGCCTTCCTCAAGACCTTGACCACGGGTTCGAAACTGTTCGACGACGCGGTCGCGGAGGTCAAGGCCGGCGGTGGGCGCACGCTCGCGGGCGCCGAGGCCTTCACCCTGCACGACACCTACGGCTTCCCGATCGACCTCACCCTGGAAATGGCCGCCGAGGCCGGGCTCGAGGTCGACGAGGCCGGTTTCCGGTCGCTGATGGCCGAGCAGCGGCAGCGCGCCAAGGACGACGCGCAGGCCCGCAAACACGCGCACGCGGATCTGTCGATCTACACCGAACTGGTCGATCGCGGCGCCACCGAATTCACCGGATTCGATGAACTCGCCACGGAGGCAACGGTTCTCGCGCTGATCGCCGACGGTGTCCGGGTTCCGGCCGCGGCCGCGGGAACCGCCGTCGAGGTGATCCTCGATCGCAGTCCGCTGTATGCCGAAGCCGGTGGTCAGATCGCCGACCGCGGCACCATCACCGCATCCGGAACGCAGCTGCGGGTCGACGACGTGCAGAAGATCGCCAAGAAACTGTGGGTGCACAAGACCACCGTCGAACGGGGGCAGATCACCGAGGGCGATGCGGTCCTGGCCCAGGTCGACCCGCAGTGGCGGCGCGGCGCGACCCAGGGCCATTCGGGCACCCATATGGTGCACGCGGCGCTGCGGCAGGTCCTGGGCCCGAACGCGGTCCAGGCCGGTTCGATGAACAAGCCCGGCTATCTGCGTTTCGACTTCAACTGGCAGGGCCAGCTGAGTGAGGAGCAGAAGGCCGATATCGAGGCGGTGTCCAACGATGCGGTCGGCGCCGATCATCCGGTGAACACCTTCGTCACCGATCTGCCCAAGGCCAAGTCGATGGGCGCGCTCGCGCTGTTCGGTGAGAACTACGGCTCCGAGGTGCGCGTGGTCGAGATCGGCGGGCCGTTCTCGATGGAACTGTGCGGCGGCACCCACGTCGAGCATTCCTCGCAGATCGGGCCGATCACCGTGCTCGGCGAATCCTCGGTGGGGTCCGGGGTGCGTCGGGTGGAGGCCTTCGTGGGCCTGGACTCCTACCGGTATCTGGCCAAGGAGCGGGCTCTGCTGGCCGGTGTGGCCGCCTCGCTGAAAGTGCCCTCGCAGGAGGTGCCGGGCCGGGTGGAACAGCTGGTCGAGCGGTTGAAGGTCGCCGAGAAGGAACTCGAGCGCACCAAGGCCGCCGCGGTCCTGGCCCAGGCCGGGACCTACGCCGAGCAGGCATATCGGGTCGGCGAGGTGATGCTGGTCGCCGCGGCCGCACCGCAGGGAGTCGGCGCCGGCGATCTGCGCACCCTGGCCGGTGATATCCGGGGCCGGTTCGGCGGTGAGCCCGCCGTGGTCGTGCTGCTGGGCGATTCCGACGGCAAGGTGCCGTTCGTGGTGGCGGTCAACAAGCCGGCCCAGGAACTGGGAATCAAGGCGGGTGAGCTGGTCTCCTCCTTCGGTCCGAAGATCGCCGGCCGCGGCGGCGGTAAGGCCGATATGGCCCAGGGATCCGGGTCGGATCCCTCCGGTATCGAGGCCGGCCTCGCCGGAGTCCGGGACCGGGTGGCCGAGATCAGCGTCTGATGGATAGCGCCGAGCATGCCGGGGCCGCTCGGCGTGAGCCGGGTGAGATCACAACCGACCGTCCCGATCCCGAGACCGATCCCGGGCGCGGACGGCGGCTGGGCATCGATGTGGGGACGGTGCGCATCGGGGTGGCCGCGTGCGATCCCGATGCGATACTCGCCACGCCCGTGGAGACCGTCCCGGCCGAAAAGCGATCGGCCGGCAAGCGGGCCGCGCCGGGCCTGTCTGCCGATGTCGGGCGGGTTGCCGAAATCGCCGAGGAATACCAGGTAGTCGAGGTGATAGTCGGCCTGCCGCGGACGTTACGCGGTGATAATGGCAGTTCGGCGAAGATGGCTGTACGGTTCGCCAGACGATTGCGGTCGGCGATTCCGGGCATCCCGATACGACTTTCGGACGAACGTTTGACTACGGTGTCTGCTGCACGGGCATTGCGGGACAGCGGTGTTCGCACGCGCGGTAGTCGGCGGATGATCGACCAGGCGGCCGCCGTGGCGATTCTGCAAGGATGGTTGGACGAACGGAGTGCTGTGTTGAAGTCGTCCGTTGATGGGGAGGACCGGTGGTCCGATGGGTGACCACCGCTGGCCGCGGACCGGCGACCGTGCCCACGGGCGCCTCGACAAGCGCCCGGGACGCCACAGAGGTGGGGCCCATCGCAGCACCAGCGATGACTGGGAAGCCCCCGAAGAGCACGACACCGCGGAGATCCCGTTATACGTCGATGAGAACGTGCCGGGGGGGCACGGCGCCGCAGCGCATCACATCACCCCGGCGGCCGGATACGGTGGAGCCCACCGCGCACGCGGCGACGACGCCGATTCGGTCGATTACGGTCACGCCGACACCGGGTACGTGGAACCCGGATATGCCGAACCCGGGTACGCCGGGCGCGGGCAGGCCGCCGAACCCGGATACGCGGAACCCGGGTACGCCGGGGACGGTTATGCCGAGCAGGGATACGGCCGGCATGGACATGCGGAGCCTGGTTACGCCGAGCAAGGGTACGTTGAATCAGGTTACGGCGAGCACGGTTTCGCCGGACAGGAATATGCCGGGTCCGGTTATGCCGAGGGTTACGCGCAGGCCCCGCACGCGGACCACGGTTACGCCGAACCGGCGCACGCGGCATCCGGTTACGGCGGGCACGGGTTCGCCGCCGAGGAGTACGGCCACGCCGACTACGACGAGGCCGACTATCACCGATCCGGCTATCACGAATCCGGTTACGACGAGGCCGGTTACGCATATGAGGACTACGCCGAGCCGGTCGCGGACGACGGATACCCCGCCGACGATGCCGATGACGCACACCACCTGGCAGCCGGTGACGAGCCCGAATTCGCCGACGAGGACCTCGAGTCCGAGGAAGCGGACGACGCGGAATACGAACCCGAGGATCCGCGACCGCGCCGGGTGCGGACGGCCGCGAGCACCTCTCGATCCGCGCGGCGACGTGGTGGCCGGCGCGAACCGGCACGGGGCTCGAGGCGCCGGGCACCGGCCGCGGACATCTCGCGGGGACGCCGCTCGCGGGTTTCGGGCCGGCAGCGGGCCGACCGTGAACGCCGCCGTAAACTGCTGCTGCTGGGCGGAACATTGGCGCTGGTGGTCGTGGCGGTCATCGGATACGGCGGCTACAAGTATCTCGGTTTCGGCGGTCCCCCCGACTACAGCGGTTCGCCGGGAGACCCGACGGTAATTCAGGTGCATCGCGGCGACACCGCCTCCAGCATCGCCCAGACCATGCAGGACAAGGGCGTGGTGAAAAGCTCCGGGGCCTTCTACCAAGCGGCCATTCGCAATTCGAAGGGGATGGACTCGCTGCAGCCCGGGTACTATTCGGTCCCCACGCACAGCAAGGGCACCGCCGCGGTCGCCGCACTGATGGACAAGGGCTCTCGGGTGGGCAATGTGGTGGTGTCCGGAGGTAAGCGACTGCACGACTCCAACGATGTGCACACCGGCGCGCGTAACGAGGGCATCTATCGCAAGATCGCCGATGCCAGTTGTCTCGGTACGGGTTCGAACAAGAAGTGCGTGACCTACGAACAACTCGATGCGGCGGGGGCCGCCGCCAATCCGGCGGATCTGGGTGTTCCGGTGTGGGCGATGGACGCCGTGCAGAAGGTTCCTGACCGGACCCGCCAGCTCGAGGGGCTGATCGCCGCCGGGAGCTGGGATTTCGACCCGTCCGGGACGCCGCAGCAGATTCTGGCCCAGCTGGTGAAGGAGTGCGCGGCCGGTTACGAATCGACCGGACTGTTGCAGTCGAAGGCGACCAACACGCTGAACCCGTACCAGACGCTGATCGCGTCCTCGCTGGTCGAACGGGAGGCGTTGCCGCAGGACATGACGAAGGTGGCCCGGGTGATCGTGAATCGGCTGGCGGTGAATCAGCCGCTGCAGTTCGACTCCACGGTCAACTACACCCTGGACCGCACCGAGGTCGCGACCACCGATGCCGACCGCGCTCGCAAGACACCGTGGAACACCTACGCCATGTCGGGTCTGCCGGCCACGCCCATCTCCTCACCGTCACTGGACGCGATGCGTGCGATGGAGAATCCGACGCCCGGGCCGTGGTTGTATTTCGTCACCGTCGACAAACAGGGCACCACCCTGTTCACCGACAGCTACAGCGAACATCTGCAGAACATCGAAAAGGCGCAGCAGAGCGGAATTCTCGACAGTGGCAGGTGAATCCGGCGGCCGCCGATTGGGGGTGCTGGGCAGTCCGATCGCGCACTCTCGTTCACCCCTGTTGCATCTGGCGGCCTATCGGGCGCTCGGACTCGATTGGTCCTATGAACGGATCGAGTGCACCGCCGAACAGTTACCCGGACTCGTCGACAGCCTCGATTCCCGCTGGATCGGTCTGTCGGTGACGATGCCCGGAAAGGTCGCGGCGCTGGAGTTCGCCACCGAACGCACCCGGCGGGCGGTCCTGGCCGGCTCGGCGAACACCCTGCTGCGCACGGCCACCGGTTGGCGTGCGGACTGTACCGATGTCGACGGCGTGCGCGGCGCGCTGACCGGTGCCGGTGTCCGGTCGGTGGATCGGGCGGTCGTCCTCGGCGCCGGGGGCACCGCGCGTCCGGCGCTGCTGGCGTTGGCCGAACTCGGCGCCGGATCGGTCGGTGTGGTGGCGCGCGATGCCGGTCGGGCCGCGTCGGCGCTGGAGCTGGGCCGGGAACTGGGGATGGACGTCGAGTTCGTGGAATTCGAGCTCGAGCGCGTGCGAGCGGTGTGCGCATCGGCCGATGTCGTGGTCAGTACGGTTCCGGCCGCGGGGGCCGAGCCGGTGGCCGAGGCGGTCGCGAGCGCGCCGGTGGTCCTCGACGCGATCTACGATCCGTGGCCCACGCCGCTGGCCGCGGCCGTGCGGCGGGCGGGAAATACCGTGATCAGTGGGCTGCGGATG
>JAFMQT010000505.1 GCA_017354515.1 Nocardia sp.
ACGCACTGCTCGAGGCGGACGCCGCACGCCGCGCCGCGGTCGCGTCGGCGGACAGTCTGCGCGCCGAGCAGAAGGCGCTGGGCAAGAAGGTCGGCAAGGCGTCCGCGGACGAACGCCCGATGCTGCTGGCCCAGGGGCAGGAGTTGTCGGCCAAGGTGAAGGAGGCCGAGGCCGCCGAGCACACCGCCGACGCGGAATTGAAGGCCGCCCATCGCGCCATCTCGAATGTGGTGCAGGAGGGTGCCCCCGCCGGCGGTGAGGACGATTTCGTTCTGCTCGAAACAGTCGGAACCCCAACAGAATTCGATTTCACCCCGCGCGACCACCTGGATCTGGGTGAGGTGCTGGGACTGATCGATATGGAACGCGGCGCCAAGGTGGCCGGCTCACGGTTCTACTTCCTCACCGGTTACGGCGCGCTACTGCAGATGGGCCTGTTGCAGTTCGCCGCCCAGCGCGCGGTCGCGAACGGCTTCACGATGATGATTCCGCCGGTGCTGGTGCGTCCGGAGATCATGGCGGGCACCGGATTCCTCGGTCAGCATTCGGCCGAGGTGTATCACCTGCAGGACGACGATCTGTATCTGGTCGGTACCTCGGAGGTGCCGCTGGCCGGCTACCACGCCGGCGAGATCATCGACCTCGGCGCCGGACCCAAGCGGTACGCGGGCTGGTCGTCGTGTTTCCGGCGGGAGGCAGGCAGCTACGGCAAGGACACCCGCGGCATCATCCGGGTGCACCAGTTCGACAAGATCGAGATGTTCGTCTACTGCCGTCCCGAGGACGCCGACGCCGAACATCGCCGCCTGCTCGACTGGGAGAAGGAGATGCTCGCCGCCATCGAGGTGCCCTATCGGGTGATCGATGTCGCCGGCGGCGATCTGGGCAGTTCGGCCGCGCGCAAATTCGACTGTGAGGCGTGGGTGCCGACCCAGCAGACCTATCGCGAGCTGACCTCCACCTCGAACTGCACCACCTTCCAGGCCCGCCGGCTGTCGGTGCGCTATCGCGACGAGAACGGAAAACCCCAGATCGCAGCGACTTTGAACGGCACCCTGGCGACTACGCGCTGGATCGTGGCGCTGCTGGAGAACCATCAGCGCGCGGACGGCTCGGTTCGGGTCCCGGCCGCGCTGGTGCCCTTCGTCGGTCGTGAGGTGCTCGAACCGCCGCGGTGACCGTGTGATCGACCGTCGGTGAATCGGGTGACCTGGGCCTCGAATCGGGCGTATGTGACGACCGTCGCGCGCGGCGTTGTCTAGGCTTGTGCACGTGCGCGGACTCAGGTCTCGCGACGATAGCCGGACCCGGGTGCGGGCGGCATCGGCGCTGGCGACGGCAATGGTCATGGCCCGCACCACCGGGGCGTTCTACGTCATGGGTGGTGTCCTGGGCCTGCTGATCACTGCCGTCGCACCCGGACACGAAGGGAACCGCCCGCTGGTCGGGTCGGCGGCGGCGGTCGCGGTGCTGCTCGGGGTGAGCCTGCTGATCTGGGGACCGCGGCTGCGGCACAGCGTTCATCACGGCTATGTGGCGGTGGCGACGGTGCTGGTGACAATCGCGGTGCACTGGTTCCCCAACGTCATCGGCGCCATCACGCTGGCGGCGTTCTATGTCTTCGTGGCCGCCGACGCCGCGATCTTCTTCGCCTGGCGGTGGACGGCCGCGCATGTGACCTTCGCGGTCGTGCTGTGCCTGTGGGTGGTGCCCTCGCGCGGGTTGCCGTGGTGGTCGGGCATCATTCCCGCCGGTATCACGGTCGGGGTCGGGATCGTGGTCGGAATTCTGACTCGGATGGCCTCGGACGCCGATATCGATACCCTGACCGGTCTGCTGAATCGTCGCGGCTTCGATCGGGCGCTGAACTCGGCGATCACCCACGCCGGCCGCAGCGGTCAGAGCCTGGCCCTGGTGCTGGTCGATCTGGACCGCTTCCAGAAGATCAACGACCATCTCGGACAGCGGGCGGGTGACGCGGTATTGCAGCGGGTCACCGACACCTGGTCGGAACTGCTGACCCCCGGTCAGGTGCTGGCGCGCTGGGGCGGCGACGCGTTCGCGCTGATGCTGCCCGGAACCACCGAGCAGGCGGCGATTCTGCTGACCGAGCAGTTGCGCTCGGCGATCAGCACCGGCTGTTCGGCGGGCGTCACCTCCTGGCAGCCGGGGGAGTCCGGATCGCTGCTGGTCAGCCGCGCCGATGTGGGTTTGTACCGGGCCAAGCAGGCGGGCCGCAACCGGACCGTGCTGGAATCCTCGCGGCAGGTCCCGCTGGCGGTCGAATTGCGCGAGGCCATCGATTCCGGTGCGCTCGATGTGCATTATCAGCCGATCGTCAGTCTGGGTGAGGACGGCGCCAAGGCGGTCGGTGTGGAGGCCCTGCTGCGCTGGTCCCCGAACGCGCAACCCGATGTGACCACCGAGGGTTTGATCCGGGTCGCCGAGGAATACGATCTGATCTCGGACCTGGATGAGCTGGTCCTGCGCAAGGCCTGTTCGGATGCCGCGCGCCTGCAAACCACCTTCGCCCAGCTCGACCTCACCTTGAACGTGAATGTCAGCGGGCTGGAATTGGCCGAATCCGATTACGCGGAACGGGTTTCCGGGATTCTGGCCGATACCGGCTGGCCGGCCGAGCAACTGGTGCTCGAGGTCACCGAGAGTGAGCTGGCTGCCGAATCCCAGACCGCGATCGCGAATCTGCACAGCCTGCGCGACCGCGGTGTCCGGATCGCCATCGACGATTTCGGCACCGGATACTCCTCACTGAGCCGGTTGGCCACGATCCCCAGCGATATCCTGAAGGTGGACCAGTCCTTCGTGGCCGCGATCCGCTCCGGCACTCCGGCCCCGCCGCTGCTGGGTGTCATCGCCGCGCTCGGCAAATCGCTGGATATGCAGGTCATCGCCGAGGGCGTGGAGACCGAATACCAGGCGGCGGTGCTGACCGAACTCGGCTTCGCGCTCGCCCAGGGATACCACTACAGCGATTCGCATCCGGTATCCGAGCTGATCAGCGATATGAACGACAGTCGCGGACTGGTCGCAGGCTCGGCGGCGAAGGGTTTCTCCTCCGAGGGCTGGATTCCGCTGGAAGGCAACGGCTTCGATTCCGAGGAGCTCGGCCAGCGCAGCTGACCGCACCTATGCCACCGACAGTCACCCCGCGGACCCACCGTCGAGTCGATGTGCGCCGGCGCGTCGGCGTACCGCTGGGGCTGTGCTGCGGCGCCGGCGTCGCGGTGCAGGCCCGGCTCAATGGCGATCTCGGCGATCGCCTCGGTGACGGCATCGCGGCGGCGGTGATCAGTTTCGGCTCCGGCCTGGTGCTGCTGCTGATCGTCTGCGCTCTCAGTGGCCGGGTCCGGTCGGGTCTGGGCGCCGTCCGGGACGCGGTGCGGGGGGCCGGCCTGCGATGGTGGCAGCTGCTGGGCGGTGTCAGCGGGGCCTACT
>JAFMQT010000506.1 GCA_017354515.1 Nocardia sp.
TTCCGGACGTCCATCTCCGCGGCGGACGGTTTGCCTTGTGTCGCGCACCCGGTCAGCAGCCCTACGATCAGGACGCAGGTGAGAAGCGGAAATACATGCCGAATCCGGCCCATCGACCTACCCCTGTTCTACCCATGTGTGTGCAGCGGTGCCGACCACCGAAATTACCCGACGCGTGGGACCGCGGGGCTCGCTCCCGGTGCTTGTTCTAACCTGAACACGTGATGACCGCTGCTCGGACGCCGATCGGGAACTGGTCGCGGTGATGGACCGGCAAGTCGAGGTCGTCGCCGGTCACCACGTTCTGGTGCGGGTCGCCGGCGCGGTGATCGTTATCGCCCACCGAGAGCCGGGCCGCCCGGGGCCACGGTCGTCGGCCGTGCGTGTCGCCGAGGCGGTATCGGAGGTCGTGCGCGGGGCCGCCGCGGCCGAACCGGACGAGCCCGGCCGGCAGATCGCCCGCGATATGACCCGCTGGCTGATGCGGGAGGCCGAGCAGGTCGACGGTCCGATCGAACTGGGAATCGTGTCGGGCTCGGAGGCGGGGGGCGTGGCGATCTTCCTGCACGGCCCGGTCACCGTGGCCGTCGTGGGGGCGCGCGGAACCGAATTCTTCCGCGGTGTCGATGCCGCGTTCACCGTGGACAGGCGCACCGAAGCACCCGCGCGCGCGGTGGCGATGTTCGTTGACGACGAACGCGGCCGGATTCCGGATCTTCCCGAACGCGGGATCGGCTCGCTGGTGGAGGGGATGGCGCCGGCGGTGGGCGCGGTGATCTGGTTCGAGGGCGAGCGGGCGCCCGCGGTTGCGGAGACCGGCACCGGCGAGCAGGCTGTGGGCGACCCGCGAGCTGCCGGCGAGCAGGCTGTGGGCGACCCGCGAGCTGCCGCCGAGCCCGATCGTGGCGCGGGTAATCCGCAGGTGGAGAACATCCAAGTCGACCCTGCTCCGGGACCGGCTCCGAGCCCGGGGCTCGAGCGTCGCATGGAGGCGACCGCTCGCGCGACCTCGCCGACCGTGCGGGTCCGGGGCTTCACCTGTGCCCGTGCACATCCCAGCGATCCGCGGTCGGCGTTCTGCACGGTGTGCGGGATGCCGGTCGATCAGACCCAGCCCCTGCTGGATGTCGTCCGGCCGCCGCTGGGCATGCTGGTACTCGACGACGGTATGAGTTTCCTGTTGACCGCCGATTCGGTGATCGGCCGCGATCCGGAGAACTCCGAGGCCGCTCAGCGTGGTCTGGCGCCGTTGACGATCGAGGACGGTACCGGCGGAATGTCCCGCGCCCACGCCGAGATACTCCTGGTCGACTGGGATGTCACGATCGTCGACCGCGGCTCGACCAACGGCACCAGTGTCCGCCCACCCGGATATCCCGAACGGATCCGGCTGCAGCCGGGCCGGCCGATGGTGCTGGTTCAGGGGGCGGAGATCAGGCTCGGCAACCGGGGCATGCGGCTGGAACCGGCGGCCCCGCCGCCGTTCGGCTGAGCCTCGAGGTCATGAACACCGAGGGCATGAACACCGGCTTCACGAATACCGCGCCTCGCAGATCTGCTGGCTGCCCAGCACCCCCGCCCGGAAGGCGTCCACCCGGGAGAAACCGCTGGGCACCGTCTTGCCGTCGACATCGCTGGCGGCCAGGCCGTCGCTGAGCAGACCCGATACCGCCTTATCCAGATCGCCGGGCGACAGTGCGATATCTCCTTGGCTCACATCGCGTTTGGGGTCGGCGAGTTTCGCGGTGATCACCCCGGACAGGCAGGCCGCGCGCAAACCGGGCTTGGCGCCGGTCAACGGCTGACCGGCATTGTGTTCGACGGCGAGTGCGTAGCGGGAGACGAATACGACATAAGCGTTGTAGTCGCCGCCGACCCGGGTGGGAAATCCGCCGCGCGGATCGGTGTCGGTGGTGCCGCGCTGGGCGAGTGCGGGAATATCGGTGCCGATGATATTGGTCGCCGGACAGTACGTGACCGGTGCGGTGTCGGCGCCGTCGGCGCAGTTCAGCGCCGCACCGTGGTAGTCGTAGGTCGGTTCGGCGGGCACCGGCATGATCGAGGCCATCGCCTTGCCCAACTCGCGCAGACTGTCCGTGGTGATCGCCAGTTCCCCGCGGTTGACATCGTCGCCGAAGGACTGCGGCAGACTCTTGCGGCGCTGGGCGATGTCCTTCATATCGATGCCCTTGCAGCCCTTGGGGCCGTCGGTGAATCCGATCTGCACCGCGGTGACCCGTTCGAAGGCCGAACCGTGCACCGATTCGGGAGAATCCGGATCGGCGTCGCGGATGGCGACCGTCGCCGCCAGCACGCTGTTCAGGCCGTCGGCGGTATTGATCGTGAAATGCCGGGACCGGCCCTCGGCGACGTGCCGCATGAACACCCCGGCGAAGCAGTCCGCCTGCTGTTCCTTCACGATGACCGGATCCTTGGCGGTGACGATGCCGGACATGGTCTGGATGGCGTGCCCGTACTCGTGGGCCAGCACCATGACCACGGCCATCTTGCCGAAACTGTCGCGCATCATCGGCAGCAGCACGCCACGATCCCACCCGACGGAATTGTCCAGGCGGCAGTACGCGGCGTTGATCAGCTGGTAGGTGGTGTCGTCACAGAACTGGGACGACTGTTCGCGAGGCGCCTTCGCGCTCCACGAGTAGAACTTGTCGACCGGCGTGAACCGACCGCGGAATTCGCCGGCGTACTCGTTCATCCAGAAACTCTGGATGTCGTCGAGGGCGTTGAGGGCCAGCGTGTCCACCTCGCTCTTATCACCGCCGATCGCGGTGATCGGAGCGTCGGGCACCCCGGCGCGGGGGCCGCTGGGGCCGTTTGTCGTGGGCAGACCCGCGACCTGGAACGGGTCCTCGTAGATCGAAACCGCGTGGCCCCCAGTGGTTGTGGAACAACCGGTGAGTACCGCGCCCGCCAGCACCAACGCCGCGAGCACCATCGCGACAGGGCGTGTCCCCATATCCCCTCCGTTATCGCGCCGGTAGCCGATCCGCACTGTGCGCCACACCGGCGAACGAAGATTTCGACCCCCACCGATCTCGCGACCATCGAATAGTATCGCGCACTATGTCACATCCGGGGGCGCGAAGGATCACGGTGCGCCATGAGGGATCCGATCGCGTATTCGACGCCGCACAGCCGGTGACCTTGGGCCGGGCACCCGAGGTCACCGTATTCGTCGACAGTCCGCTGGTATCGCGCGTGCACGCGGTCCTGCGGTGGCAGGGCGGCGGCTGGGTGCTGTCCGACAACGGCAGTACCAATGGGGTCTTCGTGGACGCGCACCGGATCGCGCGGCCGGTGCCGGTGGATCGGCCGCTGCTGGTCCGGCTCGGTGACGCGATCACCGGACCGTTATTGCAGCTGGTGCCGGAGCTCCCGACGCGGCCGCCGGGGCCGGGCCGGGGAACCGGTCCGGGACAGCGCGGTTCGGGGC
>JAFMQT010000161.1 GCA_017354515.1 Nocardia sp.
ATTGGTCAGCTGAGCGATGGCCGATCGTGCCATGCCGAAAGGGTGGATGGATGTATCCAACGACGCAGGACTCGACGACATCGGGTCCGACTCCGAGTGCCGATGCGAAGGTGAAGTCGCCCACGGCGTTTCGCTACTGGGAGGCCAAGCAGAAGCCGGGCATCCGGAAAGCGGAGTCGATCGTTCGCAAGCTGACCGGCTCCCGCCTTTTCCCCACCGATGACCAGGCGCGCGCCCTGACCGAGGACCTGTTCGCCGGTGATCCGGTCGCCGAGCGATTCGTCGCCGAGGTGATGAACGGTCCGCAGGGGCCGGCCGCCGGGCGAAAGCTGCTGGACAAGGCCCTCACCGAAGGTATCGATGCGATCGCGGACGCGCCGGAGTCGATGCGCGAGTTGTTCGCGGAGTTCGAGACCGTGCCCGAATGGGTGCGGCCGGACCTGGTCGAACAGGGTGCGGCCATCTGGCGCCGCTGGGGCACCATGCTCTTCAGCTTCGCCGGCGCCGAAACCCTGGAGATGTACACCGAATCCGCGGTCGCTACGCCGCTGTCGCTGGCCGGTGGATACGCCGGCGACAGTGCCCTGCGCCGCTATCTGGAGACCTGCCGGTTCTGGATGGACGTCTCGGAACCGGGCGCGCTGCTGACCCCCGGATCCGCGGGCCGGGCTACCGCGCTCAAGGTTCGCGTGATGCACGTATCGGTGCGCGCTCGCGTCGCCGACCACCCGGAATGGGATATCGACAGGTGGGGGCTGCCGATCAGCCAGACCTATCAGCTGCTCACCCTGATCGGCGGCAGCACCACCCCCGGCCTGGGCCTGTGGGCACTCGGCTACCAGACCACGCCGTCGGAAATCCGTGCGCTGCTGCACTTTCAGAAGTACATGGGCTATCTGCTGGGGGTGCGCCTGAAGTGGTACCCGGAGACCGTCGCCGATTCGCTGCGCGTGATCGCGATGACGATCGCCTCGCGTTCCTACGACGCGGGCCGGCACGGAGCCGAGTTGATCGAGTCGTATCCGGCGGCGTTCCTGCCGCGCGAGGAACATACCGGTCTCGCGAAAGTGCGTGCGGCATACAACTATCGGATCAATTCGGTGTACTCGGCGATGTATATGGCACCGTCCACCCGGCGGCACTACACGATGCCGCCGGCCTTCCCGTGGGCATTGATCCCGGTGCTGCGCTGGCCGCTGATCACCGCGATGGAGGTGGCGCGGCGGGTGCCTCCGGTCGGCCGCGTGCACGAGAAGGTCATGGTGTGGCACCGCGACAACTGGTACCGCGCCCAAATGCGGGGCCGCGAAGCGGCATTCGATGCCAGCGGCGCACTGCGTCGATAGCGGGAACGGAATCACCTATGAACAGCACCGACATCATCGAGGTCTGGAACGGTCCCGGTGGCCGGGACGGCGAACTGACCACGGTCGAATCCGGCACAACGCGCTGCATCCATTGACCAGTACGTCGATCCGGTGCGCCGCACCGGAACCACCCTGCACGAACTGGTGGCCCTGAGCTAGTCGTCGCTGTGACTGTTCACCGCCAGGGGGATTCGGTGCGGCCGGATCCGTATGGTCTAGGCATGGCCTCACCGGAGCTGTCACAGTCGCTGCATTCCGTCATCGAGTCGTATCTGCTCGACGGCCCACGTCGCTACAGCCGGGAAGATGTGGCGGAACTGTCGGGAGTACCCGCGGATCTGTCACAGCGACTGTGGATTTCGCTGGGCTTCGCGGCCAATCCGGATACCGAGGCGCTCGACTTCACCGACGGTGATGTGAAGGCGGTGCGCACCTTCCGGGGCCTGGGATCGCTGGCCGATGTCGACGTGCGCCGGCAGCAGGCGGCGGCGCGGACCATCGGACAGTCCATGGCGCGGCTGGCCGAATGGCAGGTCGATCTGGTCGCGGCGGAGATCGCGAACCGGATTCGCGGGCTCACGGCCGCCGATCCGGAATTGGACGAGGCCGACGCGGCCCGCACGGCCACCGAGGAAGTGGTCGCCGAGATCCTGAGTCTGCAGGCGTACGCCTGGCGGCGACATCTGGCGGCCGCGCTGGCTCGCACGTCACCGGGCGGGGGGAACGCGGAATCGTTGCGGGCGGTGGCCGTCGGCTTCGCCGATATGGTCGGTTACACCCGGCTCACCCGGCATCTCGACCCGGATGAACTGAACGATCTGCTGGAATCGTTCGAGACGATCACCACCGAGGCGATCACCGCCAATGGAGGCTGGGTGCTCAAGAACGTCGGCGACGAGGTGATGTATGTGGCCGAGACCGCGGTGGCCGGCGCCCGCATCTCGTTGGCGATTCAGGAGGCCACGGTCGAAGCCGCCGCCACCCCCGATTTGCGGGTGGGTCTGGCCTACGGGAGGGTGCTGCAGCGCTTCGGCGATTTGTACGGCTCGGTGGTCAATACCGCCGCGCGCTTGACCGGTGTGGCGCGTCCGGGAGCCGTGCTGGTGGATGACGGTGTGGCAACCGAATTGGCCGATGAGCCGGAGTTCACGCTCAGGCATCTGCGCGCCGTCCGGGTGCGCGGTATCTCGCGGCTGCGGCCGCATCTGCTGCGCCGCGCCGGGCAGCCCAACGGCCGTCTCGGCAGCGATCGCCGCCGGTTCCGGGAGTCTCGGAAATAACGCGGGGAGCCCCGGAAATAGCAGGTCAGGGCACCTAGAAATAGGAAGCGGGCCTCGGCGAAGGGGGGGAGTTAGCCGAGGCCCGCGTAAGGTCGGCCCGGGGGGGAGGGGCCGACGTGAATGATCCTACGCGACGATCCGCGATTCTGGGTACCAGCACGCGGCCGGTTTCGGAAAATTTTTCTCGGGTCGGTTGCGGGGTGTCTGCGCCCCGAGTCGGACGGAACGGTGGTGAATATTCACAGCTGGACCAATAGTGTTGCGTCACAACATGACCCGCGTGTTTTTGGTTGCCTTTCCGGTCCGGTGAAGGATCTGTCCGGGCTGTCGATCGGGATAGCTGTGGGCGATGAGTAACGTTCAAACGTGGCTGTTTTCACAACCTCCGCCGCTCCGGAGAGGCGAGACGTGGCGTTGGACGGGCGGTATGTCCGAACCGAGCGGTAACGAGGCAGGGAAATAACGGGATGAACTTGTCGTAGCCGTGCGCGATACTTCACGGCAGGAAGCGATACCTCACCCCACATTCAGCGGCAGGAAACGACATGCCCGATGCCATCGTCGTAGAAAACCTGGTCAAACGCTACGGAAAGCTCATCGCGCTGGACGGGCTCAACCTCACGGTGCCGCAGGGGACCGTCACCGCACTGCTCGGCCCGAACGGTGCCGGTAAGACCACCGCGGTCCGGGTCCTGACCACGCTGCTCATGCCCGATTCCGGGCGCGCGACCGTCGCCGGAATCGACGTCCTGCGCGAACCGCACCGGCTGCGAGCCCATATCGGAGCCTCCGGCCAGTACGCCGCGGTCGACGAATACCTCACGGGCTTCGAGAATCTCGAGATGGTGGGTCGGCTGTACCACCTCGGCGTGCAGCGCAGTAAACAGCGTGCGCGCGAACTGCTCGAACGGTTCCGGCTGACCGAGGCCGCCGATCGGCCGGTCAAGGGGTATTCCGGAGGTATGCGCCGCCGGCTGGACCTGGCCGGTGCGCTGGTAGCCAGTCCGCCGGTGCTGTTCCTGGACGAACCGACCACCGGCCTGGACCCGCGCGCCCGGCTGGATCTGTGGGATGTGATCTCCGAACTCGTCGCCGGTGGCACGACCCTGCTACTGACCACGCAGTACATGGAGGAGGCCGATCGCCTCGCCGACGCGATCGCGGTCATCGACCAGGGCACCGTCATCGCCCGCGGCACCGCGGACGAACTCAAGACCATGGTGGGCGGGGACCGCATCGAACTCACCGTGGCCGAGGCCGAGCAGTTCGAGACCGCCGAACAGGCATTGATCGGCCTCGCGGTGGGGGATCTGCATGTGGAGCCGGGATTGCGGCGGCTCACCGTGCCCGTGGACGAGGGTTCGCAGACTCTGGTCGAGGCGATCGCGCGGTTGTCGGCGCACCATGTGCGGATCCAGGACGTCGGATTGCGCCGGCCCTCACTCGACGATGTATTCCTCACCCTGACCGGCCACGAAGCCACCGAACCGGGGACGGCCGAGCAGCTGAGCGAACAGGTCACGGAAGGACACCTCGGATGACCGCCGTCACAATCGACGAACTGCAACCCTCGCGGATGGCGCGGGTGATCGGCGACAGCATCACCATCGCCAAGCGAAATATCATCAAAATCCGGCGGGTACCGGATGTCCTGATCTTCTCGACCCTCTCGCCGATCATGTTCGTGCTGCTGTTCGCCTACATCTTCGGCTCGGCGATCTCCGTGCAGGGCAGTTCGTACCGGGAATTCCTGATCGCCGGAATCTTCGCTCAGACATCGGTTTTCGGCGCCACCTTCACCGGAACCAGCCTCGCCGAGGATATGCAGCGCGGCATCATCGACCGCTTCCGTTCGCTGCCGATGGCGCCGTCCGCGGTGCTGATCGGCCGTACCGTCGCCGATGTGGTCATCAATGTGGTGAGCCTGGTCGTCATGTCGGTGACGGGGCTGATCATCGGGTGGCGCGTGCACGGATCGGCGCTCGACACTGTGCAGGCCTATGTGCTGCTGCTGCTGTTCGCCTATGCGATCTCGTGGATCATGGCGACGGTCGGATTGCTGGTGCGGACTCCCGAGGTGTTCAACAACGCGAGTTTCATGGTGATCTTCCCACTCACCTTCATCGCCAATACCTTCGTGCCCAGCGAGGTGCTGCCGACCCCGTTACGGGTGGTCGCGCAATGGAATCCGGTCTCGGCGGTGACGCAGGCCACGCGGGAACTGTTCGGCAATACCGGCACCACCAATCCCTTGCCGGACGCCTGGCCGTTGCGCCATTCGGTCGCCACCACCCTGATCTGGGTGGTGGCCATCATGGTGATCTTCGTACCGCTGGCGCTGCGGCAGTTTCGGCGGGCGGTGAGCCGGTGACCCGTCGGTAACGCATGTGCCGGTGTTATGACAGCATGGTCGTATGCAATTGGGGCGTTCCCGGACATCCGGTCGGCTGCGTAATCGGCTCATCGCGGCGGCATTGGCCGCCTCCGCCGGGGGCGCGGCATGGGTGGCGGCGACCCGCCGCCCGCAACCGCCGGAGCCGGCATCCGAACCGCCGCGGCTCGGACAGCACACCTCATAGCAGCGCGGCGGCAGTACACCTCATAGCCGCGCGGCGGCAGTACACGCATGGCCGCTGCGCGGCTTCCGTCGCTGGACATGGCACGATATCCGGCGTGACCTCACCCCATCAGACCGCCGAGGCCGTGCTGCACACCACACTCGGCGATATCAAGATCGCACTGTTCGGTAACCATGCTCCGAAGACGGTGCGCAACTTCACCGGCCTCGCCGACGGGAGCGCCGACTACTCGGCCGAGAACGCCGGCGGCGGCAAATCCGGCCCGTTCTACGACGGCAGCCAATTCCACCGAGTGATCGACGGTTTCATGATTCAGGGCGGCGACCCGACCGGAACCGGGCGCGGTGGGCCCGGCTACACCTTCGCTGACGAATTCCACCCCGACCTGCGGTTCGACCGCGGATATCTGCTCGCCATGGCGAATGCGGGACCGGGTACCAACGGATCGCAGTTCTTCATCACCGTCGGGGCGCAGCCGCATCTCAATCGCCGCCACACCATCTTCGGTGAGGTCGTGGACCCCGATTCGCGCAAGGTCGTCGACGCCATCGCGACCACCGCGACCGATCGCAGCGACCGCCCCAAGGAGCCGGTCGTCATCACGAGCATCACCCTGAACTGACCAGTATCGTCGGTCGCGTGAGTTCCCAGCCGCCCGCATCGTTCTGCTACCGCCACCCCGATCGCGGTACCGGATTGGCCTGCACCCGATGCGGGCGGCCGGCCTGTCCCGAATGTCTGCGCCCGGCTTCGGTCGGACAGCACTGTGTGGAATGTATCTCGCAGGGGCGCAGCGATATTCGGACGGCCGCACCGGGTTCCGGTGTGCGGCAGGCGACTCGGTCGAAGCCCTACGTCACCTACGGCTTGGTCGCCGTCAATATCGCGGTATTCGCCGTCACCGCGACCCAGGCGCACAGCATTACGAATAATCAACTGTCGCAGCTGTTCTTCGACTGGGTGCTGGCACCGAAACTGGTCGCGCACGGACAGTGGGTCCGCATTGTGGGCTCGGGCTTCCTGCACTACGGGCCGGTGCACTTGGCGGTCAACATGTTCGCCCTCTACATCCTCGGGCGCGATACCGAGATGGTGCTCGGCCGGGCGCGATATCTCGCGGTCTATCTGACCGCGCTGCTCGGCGGGGCAGCAGCGGTGATGTGGCTCGCCAGCGGCACCGCCACCGCGGGAGCCTCGGGGGCCATCTACGGCCTGTTCGGCGCGATGACGGTGATACTCCTGCGGTTGCGGCAGAGCCCGGCGCAGATGCTGGTGCTCATCGTGATCAACCTCGTCATCAGCGTCTCACTGCCGGGGATCTCGCTGTGGGGACATCTCGGCGGCCTGGCCGCCGGCACCCTCGCCGCCGTCGGAATCCTTTTCCTTCCCGAATGGTTGCGGGCGGCCGGTCCGGCCGCGGTGCGGAGGATCGGCTGGGGTGCGGTCGCCGGGGTGGCGGCGCTCAGTCTGCTCGGCAGCATCGCCGGTGCGGCCGCACTGTCCTGATCCCCGGCCGGCCGCCGTGTTCGTGTCATTCCGGATCGTGTCGCGGTGTCAGGCCGTGCACGGACATCGCATCGAGCACATCCTGTGGATGAGTGCCCAGATCCCAGCGCCCGAAGATCATCAGCCGGTCCTGGCCCTCGTGCACCAGGTCGAGTTCCAAATTCGGGATACTGCGCCCCAGCCGGCGCGTCCCCACCACGCGGGCGCGCAGGATGTGCTCGGGGTTGTATCCGACCGGACCCAGCAGCCCCCGGATCACCAGCCGGGACGGTTCCCCCGGTATCACGGTCAACCGTGGCCGCTGCCGAAAACCCAGGCCTGCCAGGCATAACAGCAGTACAGCCGCGAATCCGATGAACACCTCGCCGACCGGATCGGAGGTGACGGCAGCCGCGACCGCCAAGGCCACACCGCCCGCGGTCACCGCGATCAGAGCGGGCGCCGGCGTGGACCATTGCAGCCGCGACGCGGCGGTGTCGAACTCCGGTGTACTCACAGTTCCCAATCGCTCCTCGAGTTGTCCACAAGAGTTATCCACAGGTGTGCAGAATTACACCGGTGTGAGCAGCGCGGTCAGGTCCCGTTCTCAGCGCCACCGCATGGTCATGATGAGTCCGATGACCATCAGGCCGAAGCCGATCAGGAAGTTCCAGGCATTCAGGTCGCTCATCCATTGGATCTGGTCGGCGGCCAGATAGTAGACGAGCAGCCACACCAACCCGGCCAGCATGAAACCGAGCATGATCGTCACATACCAGACCGGCGACGGGCCGCCCTTGACCTTCACCGGGGTGCGGTTGTTCGGGTTGATCGTGTAGTCGGTCTTCTTGCGGACCTTCGACTTGGGCATGACGTCCTCGTATTCGGCGTGCAGGTCTGAGTAAAGGCTATCTCAGCTGCGTATCGATCAACGTCCCACGTACTCTCGAACCATGCGTGTACTGGTCGTCGACAATTACGACAGCTTCGTGTTCAACCTGGTGCAATACCTGGGCCAGCTGGGCGTCGAGGTGACCGTGTGGCGTAACGACGACCCCCGCCTGACACCGGCCGATTCGGTGGCGGCCGAGTTCGATGGCCTGTTGATAAGTCCAGGACCGGGCACTCCCGACCGGGCCGGAGCCAGTATGGCACTGGTACGTGCCGCCGCTCGGGAATCCACGCCGCTGCTGGGTGTGTGCCTCGGCCACCAGGCCATCGGCGCGGCATTCGGCGCCACCGTGACCCGCGCCCCGGAACTGCTGCACGGTAAGACCAGTTCGGTCCGGCATATCGGAACGGGCGTCCTGGCCGGCCTGCCGGATCCGTTCACCGCCACCCGCTACCACTCGCTCACCGTCCTCGAGGACACCCTGCCCGACGAGATCGAGGTGATCGGGCGTACCGACAGCGGCATCGTGATGGCGATGCGGCACCGGAGTTTGCCCATCCACGGGGTGCAGTTCCATCCGGAGTCGGTGCTGACCCAGGGCGGGCATCGGATGTTGGCGAACTGGCTCGAGGTCTGCGGTAACCGTCCGGCCGAGGATGTGATCGAATCCCTGGAAGCCGAGATGGCGGCACTGGTGTGAGCCGATGACCACGCGGCCGTATGTGGTGCTGTCGGTGGCCACCAGTATCGACGGATATATCGACGATTCGAGTCCGCAGCGGCTGTTGCTGTCCAATGCCGAGGACTTCGACCGGGTCGACGGGGTGCGCGCCGAGTCCGACGCGATCCTCATCGGCGCCGAAACCCTGCGCCGTGATGATCCGAGGTTGTTGATCAATGACCACCAGCGGCGGGCGGCACGTGTCGCCGCGGGAAAGCCAGAATTCCCGGCCCGCGTAATCGTCAGTGCCAGCGGCGATCTGGACCCGCGGCTGCGACTGTGGCAGCAGAGCGGACAGCGGCTGGTTTACACGACATCGCGAGGGGCCACCCGGCTCGGCGGTCGGATGGACGGGGTGGCCGAGGTCATAGCGCTGGGCGATACCGTCGAATTCGGTTCGCTCCTGGACGATCTGGGCGACCGCGGTATCGGCCGCCTGCTGGTCGAGGGGGG
>JAFMQT010000507.1 GCA_017354515.1 Nocardia sp.
CGGCACGGCGATCGCGGGGCGCGGTGAACGGGCCCTCGACGATCTGGTCGGCATGTTCGTCAACACCCTGACCCTGCGGACCGGCATCGATATCGGCGCCGACTTCGACGCCGCGGTCGACACCGCGCGCGATACCGATCTGGCGGCCTTCGCGCACGCCGACATCCCGTTCGAGCGGGTCGCGGAGGTCCTCACCTCGGGCCGCGGCGGGGCGCAGAGCCTGTTCACGGTCGTGTTGTCGTTCGCCAATACCGAACGGCCCAGCCTGGAACTGCCGGGCTTGACGGTCACCGCACTCGACCCGGATACGGTCGCGGCCAAATTCGACCTGATGGTCACCGCGATCCCGCGCCGCGAGGCCGACGGCGGCACCGGTGAGTTGGGGGTGTCGTTCACCTACGCCGGGGACCTGTTCGACGCGGAGACCATGCGCGTACTCAGCGACCGATTCGAGAAGGTGCTGACCGCTGTCGCGGCCGATCCACGACGTCCGCTCACCGATATCGAGCTCGGAATCCCGGCGCCGGCGGCACCCACCCCGGCCGCGCCGCCCGAGCCGGTTACCGGCACCGGCGCAGCCACCAGCGGTACCGCACTCGCGCAGGCGCTGGTCGCGGCGGTCGAGGCCGATCCCGAAGGCCCGGCACTGACCTGGGGCGAGGAGTTGGTGACCTACGAGGAACTCGATACCCGGTCCTCCCGCCTGGCCCGGGTCCTGATCGGCCGCGGTTGCGGCCCCGGCACCGGGGTGGCGCTGCGGCTCGACCGCGGAGTCGAGCAGGTCGTCGCGGTCTGGGCGGTACTCAAGGCGGGGGCGGCCGTGGTGCCGGTGACCGGCGATGACCTGCCGGACGCGACGATCGCGGTCGGCATCTGCGAATCGGCGCCCGGGACGGAGGCCGTGGACTGGATGGTGCTCAGTGAGTTCGCCGCCGACATCGCGGCGCAGTCGGCGCGGCCGGTGACCTACGCCGACCGTATTCGCCCGCTCGACGGCGCCGATCCGGCCTTCATCGGACCGGACGGCCCGGTCGGCTACGACGAACTGGCCGCCGCGGTGGACACGCTGTGCGAGCGGACCGAGCTCACCTTCGAATCGCGAACCTTCCACCAGGGCCACGGCGACCACATCGCGGTGCTGCTCGAGGTGGTCGCGGCCGGAATCACCGGGGCGTCGATGGTGCTGGCGCGCCGGCCCGCCGACACCGGGGCACTCGCCGACGAGTGGGTGACCCACCTGTTCACCGACCGGGCCGGACTGGACCGGCTCGATCCCGCGCCGCTCGAGGATCTGCGGGCGGTGCTGCTTGAGTCCGGGCAGGCTCCCAGCGAGTTCGGAGCCGCCGAGGTGGTCGTGCTGCCGGAAGATGTGCTTCGCTGAAGATGCGGTGGCACTATCACGGTGGCGTAACACGCGCGGCGAGCGGTATCGATGGACAGGGGTGGTCCGCGTGCGGACGGCAGTCGTGACGGATACGCAGTGGTGACGATACGCAGTGGTGACGGATACGAAGAGATGGGTGGTACGGGTGGTCAGCGGACAGGACGTGCTGGGAGTGATGGCATGACGCGCCCGAACCGGGCTCGGCCGACCCGCACCCGCCGCCCGAGGGTCACCACCCTGCCGCAGCTCATGGCCACGGCGGTGGAGACTGATCCCACCGCGACCGCGGTCGTGTTCGCCGATGCCACCACAACCCTGGCGGAACTGACCTACGCCGAGCTCGACGAGCGCTCCAGCCGGCTGGCCCGCCTGCTGATGGCCTACGGCATCGGCCCGGAGAATCTGGTCGCGATCGGAATTCCGCGGTCGGTCGAATCGGTGGTCGCGGTCTGGGCGGTCGCCAAGACCGGCGCCGGATTCGTTCCGGTCGATCCGAACTATCCGGCCGATCGCGTCGCCCATATGGTGTCGGATTCGGGCGTCGCATTGGGACTGACGGTGTCGGCGGTCGCCGCCGACCTCCCCGATTCGGTGCACTGGGTGAGTATCGACGGCCACGACTTCGCCGGGCGGGTGCGCCAGCTCAACGCCGACCCGGTCACCTACGCCGACCGGCTGCGCCCCTTGCGGGCCGAGCATCCCGCCTACGTCATCTACACTTCCGGTTCCACCGGCAAACCCAAGGGTGTCGTGGTCACCCACGCCGGACTGTCGAGCCTGTGCGATGAACTGCGTGAGCGTTATGAGATCGGCAAGGGCGCGCGCACCCTCGCCTTCGCCTCACCGTCCTTCGACGCCTCGGTCTTCGAACTGCTGATGACCCTCGCCGGCCCGGCCACCATGGTCGTGGTGGCACCGACCGTACTCGGCGGCGAGGAATTGGCGAATCTGCTACGCCGGGAACAACTCACCCATGCGGTCATCACCCCGGCAGTGCTGGCGTCGGTGGATCCGACCGGACTCGACGATCTGCGCATGGTGCTCGCCGCGGGTGAGGCCTGCCCGCCGGAACTGGTGCGGCGCTGGGTGATTCCGATCGCAGCGACTGCGGGCGAGAGCCGGACCCGCCGCTTCTTCAACGGTTACGGTCCCACCGAGACCACGATCATGACCAACTGCAGCGCGCCGATGGTGCCGGGGGAGACGGTCACCATCGGTGGGCCGATCCGCGCGATCACCGAATACGTTCTCGACGAACAACTCTCCGAAGTGCCCCAGGGCGAGGCCGGTGAACTGTATGTCACCGGCGCCCAGCTGGCGCGGGGATATCACCGCCGCCCGTCGATGACGGCCGCGCGGTTCGTGGCCAATCCGTTCGAGCCCGCCGGGTCGCGGCTGTACCGCACCGGTGACCTGGTCCGGAAGCTGCCGGACGGTTCGCTGGAATATTTGGGGCGCAACGACTTCCAGGTCAAGATCCGGGGTCTGCGGATCGAGTTGGGGGAGATCGACGCGGTCCTGGCCGCACACGACTCGGTCGACTTCGCGGTCACCGTCGGACACGAATTGCCCACCGGCGCCAAAATTCTGGTCTCCTATGTTCATCCCGCCGACGGCGCGACCGTCGATCCCGACGAACTGATCGCGCATGCCGCGAACAGCCTTGCCGCGTTCATGGTTCCGACGACGATCATGCCGCTGGAGACCATCCCGCTGACCCCGGTCGGCAAACTCGATCGCGCCGCCCTGCCGCGACCGGTCCTGGCCGCCCACGAATTCCGGGCGCCCTCGGGTGCGCTCGAGGAGATGGTGGCCGCGGTCTTCACCGAACTGCTGGACCCGCCGCAGCCGCTGGGCGCCGACGACGACTTCTTCGAACTCGGCGGTAATTCACTTATCGCCACCCGGGTGGCCGGGCGGCTGGGCGCGCAGATCTCGGCGCGGATTCCGGCTCGGCTGCTGTTCGAGGCCTCGACGGTGGCCGAATTCGCGGCGCGCCTGGAGCCGTTGAAGGGTTCGGGCGGGCGACCGGCGCTGGCTCCGAAACCGCGCC
>JAFMQT010000508.1 GCA_017354515.1 Nocardia sp.
GGCGCCGAGGTCGATGACTAAATCGCGCTTGGCCGCGCTCGCGGTCGTGATCACGTGCGCGCCCAGCCATTTGGCCAGCTGCACCGCGATGTGGCCGACACCGCCACCGCCGCCGTGAACCAGTACCCGGTCGCCGGGTTGGACGTCGGCCAGGTCGACAAGCGCCTGCCACGCACTCAGACCGACCAACGGCAGCGCGGCGGCCTGCGCGTGGTCCACCGTGCGAGGCTTGCGGACGAGTTGCCGCGCCGGGGCGGCCACGAATTCCGCGTATCCGCCCGCGGCGCGCGGGAACAGCGGCATCCCGAACACCTCGTCACCGGGATGGAACCGCCACGTCTCCGGCTCGGCCTGCACGACCACACCGCTGATGTCCCAGCCCAGCACGAACGGCGGTTCGCCCAGCAACGGGAAGTGGCCTGCGCGGATGACCGGCTCGATCGGATTCAGCCCAATCGCATGGACCCGAACCAGCACCTCGGTGGGCAGTGGCCTGGGCGGATCGGTCTCCGCGATCTCGAGCACCTCCGGACCGCCGAACGCACGCTGGGTGATTACTCGCATGAAGCGCCTCCACGACTCGACAACACAATCGAGGCTAGGAAGCCGATAGGAACCGATCGGTACCTTAGGAACCATGGGTGACTTCGACGGGCCGGGCGACGTCTTCCTCGCCGACTGCGCCGCCCGGCTGGCCGTCGAGATCATCGCCGACAAGTGGTCCGTGGTCGCTCTGTACGCCCTCAGCCGCGGACCCCGCCGGCACGGCGACCTGGTCGACCTCATCGGCGGCATCAGCCGCAAGGTGCTGACCCAGACCCTGCGCCGCCTCGCCCGACATGGCCTAGTCACCCGGCACGCCTACTCGGAAGTGCCACCCCGCGTCGAGTACGAACTCACCGATCTCGGCCGCACCCTCATCCAACCGATCCAGGACCTCGCCCACTGGGCAGAAGACCACGGCCCAGCCATCCTCGACGCGCTGGACGAGGCCGACGCCGGCTAATGCGTCTACGCCGTTGTGATGCTGGTGAGTTCGGCGATGTCGTCGGCCGACAGTGCGAGGTCGGCGACGGCCATGTTCTCCTCCAGGTGGGCGAGAGTCGATGTTCCGGGGATGAGGAGGATGTTGTCGCGGTAGGCGAGCAGCCAGGCCAGGCCTACCTGGGCAGGCGTCGCGTCGACGCGTTCGGCGACCTGCCGCACAGTGGGATGGTCGGTGACCTTGGGCAGGTGCGGGAATGCGGACCCGAGCGGGAAATAAGGGACGTAGGCGATCCCGGAGTCGTGGCACAGGTCGAGCACCGCCGTGTCCGTCCGGTCGAGCAGACTGAACGCGTTCTGCACGCAGACGATGTCGGCTTGGCTCACGGCCTGTTCGACCTGGGCGCGGCTGGCTGTGGAGATTCCGACGCCGGCGATCTTGCCTTCCTCCCGCAGCGCGACCATCTCGCCCAGTTGGTCCGCTAACGGGATCTGCTGGTCCGGCGGTAGCTCGTGCTCACCATCCATGAGCCGCAGATTCACGGCAGCTAACTGGTCGGTGCCCAGGGTCGTCAGATTCGCGTCGACAGCTGCGCGTAGCTCTTCCGGGCGCTGGGCCGGCATCCAGCCGCCCTCCTCGTCACGGTTGGAGCCGACCTTCGAGACCAGCGCCAACTCATCCGGGTACGGGTGCAACGCTTCGCGGATCAACTCGTTGGAGACGTTCGGCCCGTAGAACTGGGCGGTGTCAATGTGATCGACACCGAGTTCAACGGCCCGGCGCAGGACTGCCACAGCCTGACCGTGATCTCGCGCCGGCCCGAACACCCCAGGCCCTGGCAGCTGCATCGCCCCGAAGCCGACGCGGTGCACTGTGACGGAGCCGAGCGGGAACGTGTCCATGGCTTCGACGCTAACCAATCGGCACGGGGCAACCGACGCCGCCTCGCAATCCGACCGCAGAACCGCGACAGCGGCCGACCACCTCGGCCGACATCCTTGCGAACTGGAACTTGCGCGTGACGGTGTGTTGCCTCCTGCGCCGGGTGGACGGACTATTGCGGCGTCCGGGCGCTCCAGGAGCGCGTCCCCGGGGAGATGCGAGGCGGGTTCCGCAGTGATCAAGTGGGTGTACGAGATCGACTATCCGGTCGGGGAGAAGCGCGCGTACCTGGAATGGGTCAGATCGATCGCAGAAACGCTGCAGGCGCCCGATGAGCTGAAGCGGCTGGTGTCGTACGACAACGTGTTCGCCGCCTCTCCACAGCGAGTGGTGGAGTTCTACTTCGACTCGCTGGAGGACGCGGGAAAGTACTTCGATCGCAAGGAGCTAGTGCCGATCTTTCAGGCTCAGTTGCCCGCTCACGGCACCAACATTCGCACCACGGCCCTGGTGCTGCGCGCGGACTACAACAAGGACACGTTGGACCGGCTCGCGACCGGCGACTGACCCTTTCGAGCGGGCACCGATGTGCCCGCGGTGCGGGTGAGCCTCATCCACCCGGCAACCGTCCCGTCCGGCCCGATCAGTAACCACGCAACACTGAGCATCGAGTTGGGCGTGTTGGTCGGTCTCCTGCTCGGTGCCGGCGTGGTGATCGCACGCGACAGACGCGACACACCATCGCCATGACCTCCGACCCCGAGTCCCCGCCCATCCTGAAATGGCACGGCCACGCGGCCGACATGTCACGGGCACCGGCCGCCCGCTTCGAACTGTTCAGCGCGCCTGGGCGCGCGGGCCGAGTAGGGATCTGCTCAGAGCTAACTCCGCCCGCGTCAGCGGCACTTGTAGGGCCAGCCAGAGCCCGAAGCTCACCAGCGCGAACGGCATCATCACCGTCGCGCCGGCAACGCTGTGCAGTTCACGCCAATCGCCGAACGGGGTGCCGAACACGGACTGCGGCGTGACCCAGTACAGGAATGGATAGATCAGATAGAACACGGATCCGGCGAACAATACGACCGCGAGCGTGGACGTCAGGAAGCCCACAATGCTGTGCAGCAGCAGCCACGTCGCGTCCCGCCAGCTGGCCGGATCCCGGATGATCGTCCAGATCCGGGTGAACGCACCGGGCCGCTCGTCAGTCCGGTACGGCGCGGGGATGGGTGTGCCCAGCAACCGGCCGGCGCCGCGCCGGTGGACGTTGGCGTAGCCGCGCACCACGGCGGTGGCCGGCAGTAGCAACAGTGCGCCGACGGTGATCGGTGAAACGGCGACCACGGTGATCCACGCCGAGAACAGCACGGCGCCGGCCAGCGAGGTGAACATCATCGACGCCGATCGGCGCAGCAGCTGTAGGCGCAGCGACGTGCGGGGCGGTGCCGGCAAAACGGGGCCGCCGGCGCGAACGTCGATCGTCCTCGTCACCGCCATGCCTCGATAATCAGCCGCATTACCAACCCGGCGCAGTGGAGCTAGGTCTACTCTCCGAGCCGTGTTAGCGCCCGG
>JAFMQT010000509.1 GCA_017354515.1 Nocardia sp.
CCCCCCCGGGCCCGCCGCCGCGCACCGGTAGCGTCGGTATTCGATGGATGTATGGGGTCCGACCGATTCTGCGAAGGAGACCGCTATCAGCGACAGCACCCCGCGCACCGTGGGCGAACTCGGCGAATTCGGGCTGATCGCGCGAATGAACGCCGGGCGCCGGTTCGACGGCGGCGTTCTGCTCGGTCCGGGCGACGATGCCGCGGTCATCGCGGCTCCGGCGCAGCGGTACGTGGTCAGCACCGACATGCTCGTCGAGGATCGGCATTTCCGGCTGGACTGGTCCACGCCCCGGCAGATCGGCGCCAAGGCGATCGCACAAAACGCGGCCGACGTGGTGGCGATGGGGGCCGCGCCGAGTGGTTTCGTAATCGGACTGGGTTGTCCGGCCGATACGCCGGTCGCGCGGATCGACGAGCTGGTGGAGGGGATGTGGACGGAGGCGGGTCGCGCCGGTGCGCCGATCGCGGGCGGAGATGTGGTGCGCGCGCCACAGCTGGTGATCTCGGTGACGGCCTTCGGGGATCCACCCGAGCGGCCCGTTCTGCGCTCTGGCGCCCGTGCCGGGGATACCGTGTCCGTGGCCGGTCGGCTGGGCTGGTCGGCGGCGGGACTGGCGGTGCTGACCAGCGGCCTGGAATCGGATCTGTTCGCCGATGTCCTTGCCGCACACCGGGTTCCGCAACCACCGTATGCCGCGGTGCTGGACCTTCCGGCGGATATGGCGCCGGTCGCGCTGACCGATATCTCGGACGGGTTACTCGCCGATATCACCCATATCGCCGAATCCTCCGGTGTGGCGGTCGATATCGAGTCGGCGGCCCTGGCCGATCCGGCTCTGGATGCGGTCGCCGCCGAACTCGGCGCCGATGCGTCGGACTGGGTGCTCACCGGCGGCGAGGACCACGCCTTCCTCGCCGTATTCGCCGCTGGAACATTGGTTCCGCCCGGTTGGCGGGCGATCGGACTGGTGCGCGAGGGGGCGGGGGTGCTGGTCGACGGTGCGCCGCGACCAGGCTCGCCGGGGTGGGAATCCTTCGGCGGCCACTCCTAGTCGATCGGAGTGCGCCTCCCGCTGGAATCGCCGGGGTCGATCCCGGCGGAGCGGACCGGGAGACTATGTTGTGCGCTCATGGGTGCGAAACCACTGTCGGAGATCATCGATACCGGCTGGGCCGAGGCGCTTGCCCCGGTCGCCGACCGGATCACCGCGATGGGCGAATTCCTGCGGGAGGAGAACGCCGCCGGTCGTGGCTACTTTCCCAAGGGCGAGAATGTCTTACGTGCCTTCACCCGTCCGTTCGACAAGGCGCGCGTGCTGATCGTCGGCCAGGACCCCTATCCCACGCCCGGACACGCGGTGGGCCTGAGTTTCTCGGTGGCGCCGGAGGTTTCGCCGGTACCGCGCAGTTTGAGCAATATCTTCGCCGAATATTCCCGCGATCTCGGATATCCGACGCCCGTCTGCGGAGATCTGTCGCCGTGGTCGGATCAGGGTGTGCTGCTGCTGAACCGGGTGCTCACCGTCTGCCCCGGACAGCCCGCCTCGCATCGCGGCAAGGGCTGGGAAGCGGTCACCGAACAGGCGATTCGCGCTCTGGTGGCTCGGGATCAGCCGCTGGTGGCGATTCTGTGGGGTCGCGACGCCTCGACCCTGAAGCCGATGCTCGGCCGGGAGGTTCCGGTGATCGAATCCGCGCATCCCTCACCGCTGTCGGCCTCGCGTGGCTTCTTCGGTTCGAGGCCGTTCTCCCGGACCAACGAATTGCTCGGTACATTGGGGGCCGCTCCGGTCGACTGGCGATTGCCCTGACCGGGGTATGACAGATCTAACAAAACAGGAGAGCAGTATGCACATCTCATCCGTGCGCGGTGCCGTCGCCGCGGTTGCCGCGGGCGCGGCGATGCTGGGCGCACCCGCGGCGCTGGGTGCCTCAGCGGTGGCCTCGGCCGACGGTATCGCACTCGAGCCCGCTTCCCCGCAGGAGCGGGCCGCCACCGCGCACGCCGGTCCGGTCCTGGCAGTGTGGGACCCGCAGACGGGCTCTGCCTCGTTGTCGTCGAACGTGAACGCGCGTGGGCTGTGCATTTTCCAGAGCATCAGCGCCAAGGGCGGACTGGATTGTATGAACGGCGCCAAGTGAGCGCCGGGCGGGCGATCATCCGGATCTCGCTCGCCATCGATATCGGTTCGCGCCGGCGGGCACCGTCGGCGGCGAATCCGAACTTCCGATAGAAATTCTTGGCGCGCGGATTCTCCTCGAACACCCAGAGCGCGGTGTCGACGTCGGGGAGGAGGATCTCGCGCATCAAGTCCGCGGCCATCCCCGTGCCGTGCCAATCCGAGCGCACATACAGTGCGTACAGCTCCCGGTCGGCGATGCGGGGAACATCGCGCGCCGGGCCGGTGTGGGCGAACCCGAGTACCCGCGAGCCCGATCCGGCGGCCGGGTCGACCGCCAGGAACAGGGTCGTCTGCTGCGCGTCGATGACGCGGGCCCAATACGAACCGGCGCGCGAGACCTCGAACGAATCCAGCACATGTTCGGGCACCAGCCCCCGATATGCCCCGCGCCACGATTCGATATGGCACACGGCTACATCGGGAGCGTCCGCCGGACGAGCGGCCCGGATATCCCACCTCGGCGAAGGCATGGGGCCCATACTGCCCGCTGAGATGACGAAACCCCGGACCACCACAGGTGAGCCGGGGTTTCGACGAGATGTGCGCGGCTCAGCCGCGGACCACCTTGCCCGCCTTCAGGCAGGAGGTGCAGACGTTCATGCGGCGGGTGTTGCCGGGAGCAACCTGCGCGCGCACGGTCTGGATGTTCGGGTTCCAGCGACGGTTGGTGCGCCGGTGCGAGTGCGACACCGACTTACCGAAGCCGGGGCCCTTGGCGCAGACGTCGCAGACGGCAGCCATAGTCGCGAACTCCTTCATGTCATGGTGGGGACCACTGCCCGAGCGGTCAGCAGATCCGGAAACCTTATCCTCAATGCCTTCCGGCGTCACCGGCCGGGTACCGCGGCTGGGCACCGAAAACCCGCGCCTGCCACGTGAGGCAACCCCGCAAGGATAACGGGTGGCCATATTCGATGTCCAATCGGCCCGGGGGTACTGCCTCGCATGTCGCGGGGCACCGCGGGACGGGGTTCATCGGCCGCGCTCGTCGGGGCGGGCGACTACCCTGGCGGGCGGGATCACGGTGATGGGTTTCGGCGTGTGGGAAGGACGGTGGCGGTGCTCGAGGTCCGGGAGGCGCTCGACACGGCGGCGCTACGGGAGTGGGGGGCCTTATGCGTGCGGCGTTTGTCCGAACATCGCGATGAGATCAACGCGCTGAACGTATTCCCGGTGGCCGATTCCGATACCGGGACCAATCTGCTGATCACCATGCGCGCCGCGACCGACGCCCTGGCTGAGGCCGG
>JAFMQT010000510.1 GCA_017354515.1 Nocardia sp.
CCACACCCCGATAATTACCGAAGTTAACTATCGCGGGTAGAATAGCCGCGTGCAGAGTTCCGAATCAGCCGCCGAACCTCCGGAGGACGCCGACTACCTCGCGGAACTCGAACACGCCCTGACCCGGATCGCACATCTGCTCACCCGGGCCCGGCGGCACGGCCGAACCGTCGCCGCGGCAGGGGTGGAAGTGGACCGGGCCAACGTACCGCTGCTGCAGATCCTCGCCGAGGCACCCGGTCCCATGCGGATGGGTGAATTGGCGGCCGATCTGGATGTGGAGGCGCCGCATGTGACCCGCCAGGTGCAGCGGCTCGAACGGTCCGGTTATCTGGCCCGGATCACCGATCCGGACGATCGCCGGGCGCAGCGGGTCCGGATCACCGACGCCGGCCGCGACACCGTGGACGCGATCCGCGAGGTCAGCCGCCGCCACATCCGGGAATCGCTGGCGGGCTGGACCGTCGAGGATCTGCGCCGGTTGGCGGCCCTGAATCACCGGATGGTCGACGACTTCCTGAACAACGCCCACGTGGCCCCGCACCCCGACGAGGCCTCCCAGCACAACGGAACCACAGCTGAGCACGGGCTGTGACCGATCCGGACTCAACGCCCGTGCAGGACGCGGTGGATACGCAGGTCCGGCCACGGCGGGCGTTTGATCACCGCGACCAGTGACAGGATGGTCGCCACCAGGCCCACCAGGATTCCCGCCAGCGCGACCGCGGTGTCGTCGGTCGCCGCGTGCCAGCCGGTCCCGCCCTTTTCGACGGTGAAGATTCCCACGGCCCGGGCCGGGCGTAGTCGCCCAGCGGGCCGGGTCACCGGTATGACGGTGACCCCTTCGGAGGTCCGATACGGCGTTCCGTAGACCGCCGAATCACCGCCCACCGCAGGGAGATCGAACTCCTCACGCACTGACATCTCAGCCCCTTCCCGCCGTCGCGATTCCCCTCACCACCACGGTAGTCGCCGCACAGACGCCACGGTCGCCGCAGCCAGTTACCCAAGCTGCGGCGACCGGGATTTCGGCCGGCTCAGAGCGCTTTGAGTTCCTCCGTCACCGAGTTGACCGATTTCTTGGCGTCGCCGAACAGCATCGAGGTGTGGTCGGCGTAGAACAGCGGATTGTCGATTCCGGCGAAACCGGAATTCATCGACCGCTTCAGCACGATCACGCTCTTGGCCTGGTCGACATTGAGTACCGGCATGCCATAGATCGGACTCGAGGAGTCCTCGCGGGCGGCCGGGTTGGTGACATCGTTGGCGCCGATCACCAAAGCCACATCGGTGCGCGAGAATTCGCCGTTGATGTCGTCCATCTCCTTGAGCGCGTCATAGGAGACCTCGGCCTCGGCCAGCAGCACGTTCATATGCCCGGGCATCCGGCCGGCGACCGGGTGGATCGCGTATTTGACCTCGACGCCCTTACCCTCGAGCAGGCTCGCCATCTCCTTGACCGCGTGCTGGGCCTGGGCGACGGCCATACCGTAGCCGGGCACCACGATCACCTGATTGGCGTAGGCCATCTGAATCGCGGCGTCGGCGGCGGAGGTGGCCTTGGCCTGCTTCTGTTCACCGTCACCGGAGGCGGTCGCAGCGCCGCCGCCACCGAATCCACCGGCCACGATCGCCGGAATGGACCGGTTCATGGCCTTGGCCATCAGATTGGTCAGGATGGTGCCGGACGCGCCGACGATCATGCCGGCAACGATCATCGCGGTGTTGTTCAACGCGAGACCGGCTGCCGCGGCGGACAATCCGGTGAGGGCGTTGAGCAGTGAGATGACCACCGGCATATCGGCGCCGCCGATGGGCAGCACCACCATCAGTCCCAGCACGGCGGCCAGCACGAGCAGCAGCAGCATCCACCACCACGCGGCACCGGATCCGGTCGCGCCCACGCCGACCACGACCGCCACCGCGAGCGCGGCAACGAACAGCAGAATATTCAACGGCTGCTGCAATTTTCCGAGGCCGATCGGCCGGCCGGGCAGAATCTCCTGCAGTTTGCCGAACGCGATCAGCGAACCCCAGAACGACACCGAGCCGATGACCGCCGCGAACAGCGAGCCGACCACGATGTGCACGGTCGGCTGCTCCGGCAGCCGCGAAAAGCCGTGGCTGTTCAGAAATTCCGACCACGAGATCAGGGCCACGGTGCCACCGCCGACACCGTTGAAGGCGGCCACCAGTTGCGGCATCGCGGTCATCTTGGTGAACCGCGCCGGCGGCACGCCTAGCGCCACACCGACCACCAGGCCGGCGACGATGATGATCCAGTTGCTGGTATCGCGGATCGAGATGAAGGTCGCCACCACCGCGAGCCCCATACCGACCGCCGCGATCCAGTTACCGCGCACCGCGGTCTTAGGCCCGGTCAGCCCCATCAGACCGTAGATGAACAGGGCGAACGCGACGATATAGAGAATGTTGACCAGAGTGTCCATCGGAGCTACTTCCCCGCCTTCTCGGTATTACCGGCACCGGGCTTCTTCCCCTTGAACATCCCCAGCATCCGGTCGGTGACCACGAAACCGCCGATCACGTTCAGCGTTCCGAAGACCACCGCGACGAACAGCAGGATCTGGATCAGTACCGACGGATGCTGGATCTTGCCCAGGGTCACCAGCGCACCCAGTACCACGATGCCGTGGATGGCGTTGGTACCCGACATCAGCGGAGTGTGCAGGGTATTGGGAACTTTCGAGATCACGGCGAAGCCCACGAATCCGGACAGCACCAGGATGGCGATATTCGCCAGCAGTTCGGTATACATCAGCTCTCCTGCTTCTGCGGGGCTTGCTTCTCGGGGGCGCCGGCCACACAGGAATCGGCGAGCACCTGGTCGTCGAAATCGGGTTCCAGCTTCCCGTCGGTCAGCATCAATTCCAGCAGCGCGGCGATATTCTTCGAGTACAGCTCACTGGCGTGTTCGGGCATCGTCGCCGGAAGATTCAGCGGCGAGGCGATCGTGACGTCATGGCGCACAACGGTTTCCCCCGGTGCGGTAAGTTCGCAGTTGCCGCCGGTCTCGCCCGCGAGGTCGACGATCACACTGCCGGGCTTCATGCCCTCGACGGCCGCGGCGGTCACCAGGCGAGGTGCGGGACGACCCGGCACGAGGGCGGTGGTGATCACCACGTCGAAGCTCTTGATCGCCTCTTCCAGCGCCTGTTGCTGCCGCGCCTTCTCCTCGTCGGTGAGCTCGCGCGCGTAGCCGCCCTCACCGGCGGCGTCGATTCCCAGATCCAGCCACTGCGCACCGACCGAGCGCACCTGATCGGCGACCTCGGGACGGACGTCGTAACCGGTGGTGCGCCCGCCGAGCCGCTTGGCGGTGGCCAGGGCCTGCAGACCGGCCACCCCCACGCCCAGTACCAGCACGGTCGCGGGCTTCACGGTGCCCGCGGCGGTGG
>JAFMQT010000162.1 GCA_017354515.1 Nocardia sp.
GTTTGTCCGAACATCGCGATGAGATCAACGCGCTGAACGTATTCCCGGTGGCCGATTCCGATACCGGGACCAATCTGCTGATCACCATGCGCGCCGCGACCGACGCCCTGGCTGAGGCCGGGCAGACTGCTCCGCTGCGGGTGATGGCGTCCGCCTCCACCGCCGCCGCACGCGGCAACTCCGGCATCCTGCTCTCGCAGGTGCTGCGCGGACTAGCGGACGAGACCGGCGCAGGCCCGTTGACCGCCTCGACGTTGCGGGCCGGACTGCGGCGGGCGGCCGCGTTGATGCGCGAATCGCTGAGCCGGCCGGTCGAGGGCACCATGCTGACGGTGCTCGAGGCGGCGGCCGATAGCGCCGCCGATTGCACCGAGTCCACCGTCGCGGCGGTCTCGGTCGCCGCCGCCGATGGTGCGGTGAAGGCTTTGGGCGACACCCCTTCTCAGCTGGGGGTGCTGCGCGCGGCCGGAGTGGTCGACGCGGGCGCGCGCGGACTGCTGGTGTTGCTGGACGCGCTGGTGCAGGTGTGCACCGGGGGTGCGCCGCAGCGGCCGGGATACGTCCGGGCGGAACCGGATTCGCCCGCGGGCGCGCCGAGTGCGGCGAGTTCCCCGGTGGCGCGGGACAATTCCGGCGGCTGTGTCGATCCCGGCGATGCGGTACCGGCGGGGTGCCCGCTGTACGAGGTGATGTTTCGGGTCGACGGTACCGATGCCGGGCCGATGGACGAATTACGCACCGCCCTGGCCGAACTCGGCGAGTCGGTGGTCATCGTGGACGACGGCGGCGGGTGCCGGGCGGTGCATGTGCACTGTGCCGACGCCGGCGCCGCGGTCGAGGCGGGGCTGCGGGCCGGCACCGTCCGCGATATCCGGATCGAGGCCCTGGTCGCCGATTTCGTCGCCGCCCCGGGACCCGTGGACCGCGGAATTCTCGCCGTCGCCGAGGGGCCCGGCGCCGCGCGACTGTTCGAGGACGAGGGTGCGGTGGTCGTGACCGGACCCGTGACGCCCGAATCGCTGCTGGCGGCGATCCGGGCCATGCCGCAACGCGAGGTACTGGTCCTGCCCAACGGCGCACTGCCGGCCCCTGACCTGGTCGCGGTGGGGATGGCCGCGCGGGAGGGCTGGCGTGAGGTGCTCGTGCTGCCGAGTCTGTCGATGGTGCAGGGGTTGGCGGCGCTGGCCCTGCACGATGCCGGCAGCCTCGCCGTCGACGACGCTCTGACCATGTCGCGTTCGGCGGCCGGAACCCGCTGGGGCGCGGTCCGGCGGGCGACCGAGCGCGCGCTGACCATCGTCGGAACCTGTGCTCGCGGTGACGGACTCGGCCTCGTCGGCGACGATGTGGTCGTGATAGATCCGGATCTGCCGCGCGCCGCGCGCACACTACTGGACCGCATGCTCGGACTCGGTGGCGAACTGGTCACCCTGCTGCTGGGCGAGAGCGCGCCGGACGGGCTGGCCGACGGGCTCACGGCGTTCATCACCGCGGAATATCCGGGCGTGGAGGTGGTCACCTACGACGGTGGTCAGACCGCGGATCTGATCCAGATCGGGGTGGAATAGATGGCGACCCTGGCCGATCGGCTCGACCACGTCTTGGGTGGTAAGGCCGCCGAACCGCTGGCCGACGCCTTCGATATGCGCACCGTCGAGGATCTGCTGCGGCACTATCCGCTGCGTTACGCCACCCAGGGCCAGCCGCTCACCCAGGAGGCGCCGGACGAGGGTGCGCACATCACCGTGATCGGCCGGGTCGCCCGGACCGAACTGCGCCCGATGCGCCAGCGGCGCGGGAAGCTGCTCAAGGTGGAACTCGACACCGGATCGGCGAAACCGGTGGAGATCACCTTCTTCAACGGCGACAAGGTGGGCTATCTGGTCAAACAGGGTGTGCGGGCGATGATGTCGGGCACCGTGCACTGGTGGCGGCCGGACCGGTGGAATCTGTCGCATCCGTCGTATCTGATCCTGCCCGAGACCGCCGAGACGGTGGACACGCTCACCTCGGTGCGCGGCGGCGGTGCGCTGCGCGGACTCGCGCAGAGCGCCAAAGGTGCCGGGGGCGTGGATCTTTCATTCTTCGAACGGGAATTCATCCCGGTGTATCCGGCCACCGCCAAGGTACAGAGCTGGGATATTCTGGCCTGTGTGCGGCAGGTGCTCGATCAGCTCGATCCGATCGCCGATCCGCTGCCGGAGAACCTGCGTGCCGAACACGAATTGCTGCCGGCCACGGATGCTTTGCGGTTGATCCATCTGCCCGAACGCAAATCCGATATCGACCAGGCACGCGGGCGGTTGCGGTTCGACGAGGCGCTGGCGCTGCAACTGGTGCTCGCGCAGCGTCGCCGCGATACCGCCAGACGAACCGCGCACCCCTGTCCGCCGCGTCCGGATGCGATCGCGGCCGAATTCGCCCAGCGCCTGCCCTTCGAGCTCACCGCCGGTCAGCGGGCGGTGATCGCCGAGATCGGCGAGGACCTGGCCCGCCCGCATCCGATGCACCGGCTGCTGCAGGGAGAGGTCGGTTCCGGTAAGACGATCGTGGCCCTGCACGCCATGCTCCAGGTGGTCGATACTGGTCTGCAGTGTGCGCTGCTGGCGCCGACGGAAGTGCTTGCCGCCCAGCATTATCGGTCGCTGCGCGGCATGCTCGGTGAGCTGGGCCAGGCGGGGGAGCTGGGCGGTGCCGAACAGTCCACTCGGGTGGTCCTGCTCACCGGGTCGATGTCGGTGCGGGAGAAGAAGGCCGCCCTGCTCGATGTGGTGACCGGCGCCGCGGGCATCGTTATCGGAACGCACGCGCTCATCCAGGACGCGGTGGAATTCTTCGACCTGGGTATGGTGATCGTCGACGAACAGCACCGGTTCGGGGTGGAGCAGCGAGATGCGCTGCGGGCCAAGGCGAAAGAGGGCATTACCCCCCATCTACTGGTGATGACCGCGACCCCGATCCCGCGCACCATCGCGATGACCACGCTCGGTGATCTGGAGACCTCCACCCTCACCGAATTGCCGCGCGGGCGTTCGCCCATTACCACCAGGGTCGTTCCGGCGCGCATGAAACCGGCCTGGGTCGAGCGTGCCTGGGAACGAATCCACGAGGAGGTGGCGCAGGGCCGGCAGGCCTATGTGGTGTGCTCACGCATCGGTGACGACGACGATGTCGAGCCGAAGACCAAGGGCCGCAAGAAATCCGCATCGGACGAGCCGCCCGAAACGCATGCCGCGCTGGAGATGTTCGACACCCTGCGCGCGGGGCCGCTGTCGGATCTGCGGCTCGGACTGCTGCACGGCCGCCTGCCCGCCGACGAGAAGGACGGCGTCATGCGCTCGTTCAACGCCGGTGAGATCGATGTGCTGGTCTGCACCACCGTCGTCGAGGTCGGTGTGGATGTGCCCAATGCCACGGTGATGGTGATCGTGGACGCCGACCGGTTCGGCGTCAGCCAGCTGCATCAGCTGCGCGGCCGGGTGGGGCGCGGTGCGCATCCGGGGCTGTGCCTGCTCATCACCGAGACCTCGCCGATGGGTACCGCGATGGCGCGGCTGGAGGCGGTGGCCGCGACCCTGGACGGATTCGAATTGTCGGTGCTGGATCTGCGCCAGCGCCGCGAGGGCGATGTGCTCGGATCCGCGCAGTCCGGGACCGCGCGCAGTCTCAAACTGCTGTCGCTGCTGGACGATCTGGATGTGATCACCGTCGCACAAAAGCTGGCCCGAGATATCGTCGATTCCGATCCGGGACTGGCTCACCACCCGGGTCTGGCCGGGATGATGCATGCCGCAGTGGACTCCGAGCGGCTGGAGTATCTGGCCAAATCCTGACCGGTCAGCGCCGTGAGGGCGGATAGGGAAGATCCACGCTGGTGTTCTCCGAGATCGCCAGCGGCCGCCCGATCTGCGGAAACGCGCGCTGCGGGCAGGCGGGGCGTTCGCACACCTTGCAGCCGGCGCCGATCGGCACTGCGGCGTCGGGATCGTCCAACTGCAATCCCTTGGAATACACCAGCCGGTCGGCGTATTCGATATCGCAGCCCAGACCGACCGCGAATTCCTTTGGCGCGGTGCCGAATCCGTGCTGACCGGACGAGGTGGTGCGGGCCACCCACAGATAGCGCCGCCCGTCGGGCATCGCCGCCACCTGGGTCAGGATCCGGCCGGGATGGGCGAACGCCTCGTGCACCACCCACAGCGGGCAGCTCCCGCCGACCCGGGAGAAATGGAACGCGGTGGCGGACTGGCGCTTTGAGATATTACCGGCCCGATCGGTGCGGACGAAGAAGAACGGAACCCCGCGCTGGCCCTGCCGCTGCAGCGTGCTGAGCCGGTGGCATACGGTCTCGAAACCGACCTCGAACCGCAGCGACAGCAGATCGATGTCGTAGGCCAGTTCCTCGGCCGACCGCAGGAAGCGGCGGTAGGGCAGCACCAGCGCCCCGGCGAAATAGTTGGCCAGTCCCACCCGCGCGAGGGCGCGCGATTCACCGGCCAGCTCCGGGGTGGCGTCGAGAATCTCATCCAGCAGCGTCCCGTGCACCAGGAAGGCCAAGGTGGTGGCGATCTGGAAGGCCCGCTGCCCCGGCCGCAGTCGCCGTGCCAGGGTGAGGGTCCGGGTTTCGATATCGAAGCGGCGTTTGGGGACCAGCGGATCAGCGCCGTCGCCGCGCACCAGGACCGTCACCCCGGCCTTCTCCTCGGCGACCCGGGCCAGCTGGCGATCGATCGAGCCGATGGTCAGGCCGCAATCGTCGAACAGCTGCTCGGCGGCGTGGTCGAGCTGGGCGATGTGATTGTGGTGGCCGTAGAAGAAATCGCGCACGTCCTCGTACGGCATCGGCACCCCGGGGGCCCCGGTCGGGGTCGCGACCTTGGACGACAGCAGATCCAGCTGATCGGTGGTGGCGCGCAGCCGCCGGTGCATCGCGACCACGGCCTTGGCGACATCGGGCATGCGGGTGGCCAGATCCTCGACCTCGCTGGCCGGCGGTGCGGTGCCGCCGGCGGCCTCGGCCAGCACCTCGTGCAGATCCGAGATCAGCCGGGCATCGGAATCGGCGGCGAAGAACTGCACGTCCAGATCGAAGGTCGAATTCAGTTTCAGCAGAACGGGAATCGTCAGCGGCCGTTGATCGCGTTCGAGCTGGTTGAGGTAACTGGGCGAAAGCTCCAACGTCTTGGCCAGCGCGGCCTGCGTCATCTGCCGTTCTTCGCGCAACCGCCGTAATCGGGCTCCCGCGTACATTCTGCGCACGTCGCAGATGCTACCGACAAGCGTTCGCAATCATTGCAATTTCGGTCCGATCACCCATAAGGGGCGGTTGCTGCAAGGTATTTCGGTTCTGTTGCGATATGCGTAACGTGCGAAGATGTCGACGGCACCCGGCGTTCCGTCCGGTCTTTTTGTGATGAATTTCGCGAACCGGTATTCGGATGTCCTACCGCGAACGCGCTGCGGGTACCGTTGTCGAATGTTCTCCAAAGTGCTGGTTGCCAACCGCGGGGAAATCGCCATTCGCGCATTCCGTGCCGCCTACGAACTCGGCATCGGGACCGTCGCGGTCTTCCCGTACGAGGATCGCAACTCCACCCATCGACTCAAGGCCGACGAGTCGTATCAGATCGGGGAGCCCGGTCACCCCGTGCGGGCGTACCTATCCATTCCGGAGATCATCAGCGCCGCCAAATCCGCGGGTGCGGACGCCATCTATCCCGGGTACGGATTCCTGTCCGAGAATCCGGATCTGGCCGCCGCGTGCGCCGAGGAGGGCATCACCTTCATCGGCCCCACCGCCGAAGTTCTCGAACTGACCGGTAACAAGGCGCGCGCGATCGCCGCCGCCCGGGCCGCCGGACTGCCGGTGCTCAATTCCAGTGCCCCGTCCGATGATGTGGACGAGTTGCTCACCGCGGCCGAATCGATGGATTTCCCGATCTTCGTCAAGGCGGTCGCCGGCGGCGGCGGGCGCGGTATGCGCCGGGTGGCCGATCGCCCGCAGTTGCGCGAGGCAGTCGAGGCCGCGATGCGCGAGGCCGAATCGGCCTTCGGTGACGCCACGGTCTTCCTGGAACAGGCGGTGATCAATCCGCGTCATATCGAGGTGCAGATCCTGGCCGATCAGCACGGCGGGGTCATGCATCTGTTCGAGCGGGACTGCTCACTGCAGCGCCGCCACCAGAAGGTGATCGAACTGGCGCCGGCGCCGAACCTGGATCCCGCACTGCGCGAACGCATCTGCGCGGACGCGGTGGCCTTCGCCCGGCAGATCGGCTACTCGTGTGCCGGCACCGTGGAGTTCCTGCTCGACGAGCGCGGACATCATGTCTTCATCGAGATGAATCCGCGGATCCAGGTCGAACATACGGTGACCGAGGAGATCACCGATGTCGATCTGGTGCAGGCGCAGTTGCGGATCGCGGCCGGCCGCACCCTCGCGGATCTGGGACTGAGCCAGGATTCGGTGTCGATCCACGGCGCCGCACTGCAGTGCCGGATCACCACCGAGGACCCGGCCAACGGTTTCCGGCCCGATACCGGCCGGATCACCGCGTACCGCAGTCCCGGCGGGGGTGGAATCCGGCTCGACGGGGGTGCCAATCTGGGCGCCGAGGTGGGCGCGCACTTCGACTCCATGCTGGTCAAACTCACCTGCCGGGGTCGCGATTTCGATCAGGCGGTGGCGCGGGCACGCCGCGCGGTGGCCGAGTTCCGGATCCGCGGGGTGGCCACCAACATCCCGTTCCTGCAGGCGGTCCTCGACGATCCGGATTTCCGGGCCGGGCGGGTGACCACCTCGTTCATCGATGAGCGGCCCGCACTACTCACCCAGCGCGGTTCGGCCGACCGCGGTACCCGCATCCTGCGGTATCTGGCCGATATCACGGTGAACAAACCGCACGGCGGGCGCCCGACCGCGGTATATCCGCACGACAAACTGCCCGCAATCGACCTGGGGGCACCGCCGCCGGACGGTACCCGGCAGCGGCTGCTGACCCTGGGGCCCGAGGGTTTCGCCCGCTGGATGCGTGAGCGCGAGGGCGTCGCGGTCACCGACACCACCTTCCGGGACGCCCATCAGTCCCTGCTCGCGACCCGGGTGCGCTCGCGTGGTCTATTGACGGTCGCCGGACATGTCGCGCGGATGACTCCCGAACTGCTGTCGGTGGAGTGCTGGGGTGGCGCGACCTACGATGTGGCGCTGCGCTTCCTGTACGAGGACCCGTGGGAGCGGCTGGCCGCGTTGCGTGAGGCCATTCCGAACATCTGCCTGCAGATGCTGCTGCGTGGCCGCAACACGGTCGGCTACACCCCTTATCCCGAGCAGGTCACCCGCGCGTTCGTGCGGGAGGCCACCGACACCGGGATCGACATCTTCCGCATCTTCGACGCGCTGAACAATGTGGATCAGATGCGCCCGGCGATCGACGCGGTGCGCGATACCGGAACCGCGCTGGCCGAGGTGGCGATGAGCTACACCGGTGATCTGGCGAATCCGGACGAGTCGCTCTACACCCTCGACTACTACCTGAAGTTGGCCGAGCAGATCGTCGACGCCGGGGCGCATGTGATCGGCATCAAGGACATGGCCGGTCTGCTGCGGGCTCCGGCGGCGCATACGCTGGTCAGCGCCTTGCGCAGTAATTTCGATCTGCCGGTGCACGTGCACACCCACGACACCCCCGGCGGGCAGCTGGCCACGTATCTGGCGGCCTGGCAGGCCGGAGCGGACGCGGTCGACGGGGCCAGCGCCCCGATGGCGGGCACCACGAGTCAGCCGGCGTTGTCGGCGATCGTGGCCGCGGCCGCGCATTCGCCCTACGACACCGGGCTGAGCCTGGACGCGGTCTGCGATCTGGAACCGTACTGGGAGGCGTTGCGAAAGGTGTACGCGCCCTTCGATGTTGCCGCGTCCGGCCTGAACTCACCCACCGGCCGGGTATACCACCACGAGATTCCGGGCGGGCAGCTGTCGAATCTGCGGCAGCAGGCGATCGCGCTCGGACTCGGCGACCGATTCGAGGAGATCGAGGCGAAATACGCCGCGGCGGACCGGCTGCTGGGCCGCCTGGTGAAGGTGACGCCGTCCTCGAAGGTGGTCGGCGACCTCGCGTTGTCATTGGTGGGTTCCGGGATCGAGGTGGAGGATTTCGCGGCCGATCCGGCTCGCTACGACATCCCGGATTCGGTGATCGGTTTCCTGCGTGGGGAATTGGGGACCCCTGCGGGCGGCTGGCCCGAACCGTTCCGCACTCGCGCACTCGAGGGACGTGGCACCGCGAAGCCGGAAGTGGCACTGTCGGCGGCGGATTCGACCGCTCTGGAGGCGGGACCCGCCGAACGCCGAGAGACGTTGAACCGCCTGCTGTTTCCGGGTCCGACCGCCGAATTCCTCGCGCACCGCGAGAAATACGGCGACACCACCGGACTGTCGGCGAATCAGTTCTTCTACGGGCTGCGCCACAATGAGGAACACCGGGTCGAATTGGAGCGCGGCGTCACCCTGCTCATCGGCCTCGAGGCGATCTCCGAACCCGATGAGCGCGGTATGCGCACGGTCATGTGCATTCTCAACGGGCAGTTGCGTCCCGTCCAGGTGCGTGACCGGTCGGTCGCCAGTGAGGTTCCGGTCGCGGAGAAGGCCGATAAGAACAATCCGCGGCATATCGCCGCGCCGTTCGCCGGTGTGGTCACCCTGACCGTCCGCGAGGGCGATTCC
>JAFMQT010000163.1 GCA_017354515.1 Nocardia sp.
TGGCCACGCGCGCACCGCCGAGGCCCAGGCCGTCGTGGATTCGGGCTGGGCCCGCGATCTGGTGGCCGACCGGAATACGCTGCGCGCGAGCACCCCTCGCATCCACGCGCCGGGCGACAGTGATATCGCGCTGGAACGCGATCCCATGGCCCGCGCCATCCGCATCCCGGGTAGTGCGTTCGCGGCGGCCCGTCGCGCGCTGGCCGCCGGTGACCCCGTCCTGGTGCAGGTGCCCCGGCGCGGCTACGTTCCGGCGCTGGCCTGTGCGAAATGCCGCACGCCCGCGCGCTGCCGCCACTGCAACGGCCCGCTGGTTCTGCCCTCCGGCGGTTCGGGCGGTGGCTCCGGGCTTGGCGGTGAGACCGCGGGGATCCCGCTGGGCAGCAGGGCATCCGGCGAGGTGGCCGCGAGCCCGAGTTGCCGCTGGTGCGGAAAGTCCGAGACGGCCTTTCGATGCGGTGGGTGTGGTTCGCGGGTGCTGCGCGCGGTCGTGATCGGTGCCCAGCGCACCGCCGAGGAACTGGGCCGGGCCTTTCCCGGGGTGCCGATCCGGGGTTCGGGCGGTGGCGCGGTACTGGATTCGGTCCCCGAGGGCCCGCAGGTGGTGGTGGCGACGATCGGAGCCGAACCGGTGGTCGCCGGCGGATTCGCGGTGGCCCTGCTGCTGGATGGCTGGGCGCTGCTGGGCCGGGCGGATCTACGCGCCGCCGAGGACGCGCTGCGCCGATGGATGTCGGCGTCCGCCCTGGTCCGCTCGGATGGTGAGGTGCTGGTGATGGCCGAACCGTCGCTGCCGGCGGTGCAGGCGCTGGTGCGCTGGGATCCGGTCGGGCACGCCCGCTTCGAACTCGCCGCCCGGACCGAGGTGCGATTCCCGCCCGCCGTCCGGCTGGCCGCGATCGACGGTACCGCCGCCACCATCGGCGAATTACTCGCGCAGACAACACTGTCCGATGAGGTCGAGATTCTGGGTCCGGTGCCGCTCCCGTTCGGCGCCCGCAAGCCCTTCTCCGGCGACGGTGCGCCCGCCGAGGTCGAGCGGATGATCCTGCGGGTGGACCGGTCCGGTGGATCGGCGATGGCACGGGCCCTGATCGCCGCGCAGGCGGTGCGCAGCGGTCACCGCGCCGAGGGCCCGTTGCGGGTGCAGATCGACCCCCTCGACATCGGTTAGCGGGTCAGCGGGCCGCGGCGAGGATCTGAGCGGCCCGATCCGCCGAGGTGCTCACCTGCCGCGTGTCGGCGCCCATTCCGACCAGCAGATCGATGGTCGCCGGAAACAGCACCCGGGCCACGGCCTGGTCACCGGTTCCGAAACTCCCGGACAGCTCCAGCAGGACCGCGCCGTGGATCAGACTCCACACTCGCGCGGCGACCTCGCGCACCGGGCCGCGGATATGACCGTCGGCGATCATCCGCTGCACCACGCTGACCAGCTGTTCGAAGGTTTCCGCGCCGGTCTCGGTGGTCACCGGCCCGGCGATGAAATCCGTCGATCCGGCGACGGCGGTCTTGCCGGGGAAGTCCGAGAGCGCGGACAGTCCGAACATCAGCAGATAGCGCTGCGGGTTGGCCAATGCGTAGGTGCGGTAGGCATGCCCCATAACGAAGAAGTCGGTGATCGGGTGCGCGGTCGGCTCGGCCGCGCCGATCGCCGCCCCGAACCGGGAGAAGGCCTCGCCGACGATCGCCGCCACCAGTTCGCTCATACCGCCGAAGTGGGTGTACACCGCCATCGTCGAGCCGCCGGCCGCCGCGGCCACCCGGCGGGCCTGTAGTGCCTGCGGCCCGTCGGATTCGAGCAGGTCGATACCGGCCTGGATCAGCTGCTGCCGCATGGCCGACGCGGCCGGACGGGACCGGGAACTCACTGTTGCGCCACCTCCATAACGACGTTATCCTAGATCCATAACAAGGTTATTCCTACTTCGGGAGCCATCATGGGCAATCAATTCCTCGAGGGTGCGTTCGCCCCCATCAGCCGCGAGTACACCCTGACCGATCTGCGCGTCACCGGATCCATCCCCGACCACCTGGACGGCCGCTACCTGCGCAACGGCCCGAATCCGGTCGGTGAACTCGATCCCGCGCTCTACAACTGGTTCATCGGCGACGGCATGGTGCACGGGGTGCGCCTGCGCGAGGGCTGCGCCGAGTGGTACCGCAATCGCTGGGTGCGTGGCCCGGTGACCGCCAAGGCGCTGGGCGAGCGGCCGCGCCACGCACTGGAGGGGGCCTGGGGTCCGGGCGCCAACACCAATGTCATCGGCCACGCCGGGCGCACGCTGGCGCTGATCGAGGCCGGCCAGCCCAATTACGAACTCTCCGAGGAACTCGACACCATCGGAGTCTGCGATTTCGACGGCACCCTCCCTGGCGGCTACACTGCGCACCCCAAGCGCGATCCGAAAACCGGTGAGTTGCACGCGGTCTCCTATTCGTTCCTGCGCGGCAACAAGATTCAGTATTCGGTGATCGGCGTGGACGGCCGGGCCCGGCGCACCGTCGACATCGAGGTCTCGGGATCGCCGATGATGCACGACTTCTCGCTCACCGAGAACCATGTGATCCTCTACGACCTGCCGGTCACCTTCGACACCCGGCAGGCGGCGCAGATGTCGGTGCCGGGCCCGCTGCGGCTGCCCGCGCGCCTGATGATGTCGGCACTGATCGGGCGGGTGCCGATTCCGAGTCCGCCGGGGTCCCGGGGTACCGAGGTCACCCGCGACCGGCGCTTGCCGTACCGCTGGAACCCCGGATATCCGGCGCGGATCGGGGTCATGCCCCGCACCGGCGGTAATGCCGATGTGCGCTGGTTCGACATCGATCCGTGCTACGTCTTCCATCCGATGAACGCGTACGAGGACGGTGACACCATCGCACTCGACCTGGTGCGGTACGACCGGGTGTTCGACGCGGATCTGCTCGGTCCGCTGGAATCGCCTCCGTCGCTGGAACACTGGGAGATCGACCTGAACGCGGGCAAGGTGCGCCAGGAGCGCCGCGACGATCGCCCGCAGGAGTTTCCGCGGGTCGATGAGCGGCGCACCGGCCGGCGGCACCGGTACGGCTACGCGGCGGGTATCGGTGACACCGAGGAGGGTTCGGTGCTCTTCCGGCACGATCTGGTCCGCGGCGATAGTTCGGTGCGGTCGTTCGGAAACGGAAAGGTGGTGGGGGAGTTCGTCTTCGAGCCCTCATCCGCTGACGCGGCCGAGGATGACGGTGTGCTGATGGGCCTGGTCACCGATCCCGCCGCCGGCACCACCGATCTGGCGATCCTCGACGCGGCGACGTTGGAGGATGTCGCGCGGGTGCATCTGCCGCACCGAATTCCGGTGGGTTTCCACGGCAATTGGGTGCCGTCGGCCTGACCGGCGCTGCGATCGACACCGATCAATTCATGGAGGGCCCGGCGAATTCCGGTTCCGAGGTCGCCGTCCAGGGGCGCCGCCACGGCAGATATCCCACGACCAGCGAGATCAGGCAGCCGATCGCGGTGTCGACGAGCCGCTCGCGTAGCAGTCCGGACGACAGGGTGTGACCGAGTCCGCTGAAGACCACCACCATCGGGGTCATGACCAGGGCATAGGCGGTGTAGTTGGCGAATTTGAGATACACCCGGGCCGCACCGATCACCCCGATGACGACCACCATGGCCCAGGTCGGGATGGTGGTCAGCACCAGCGCTCCCGCGAGCACCCCGAGCAGGGTGCCCAGACCGCGCTGCACGGTCCGGCTCAGCGCCTGGAGATGATCGCGTTGCACGCACAGCACGACGGTGAGCAGAATCCAATACGAATGCTGTCCGCGCACCAGATGCGCCAGCACCTCGGCGACGATCATGCAGGAGGTCAGGCGTGCCGGATATTGCCGGCCGGCGGGTTCGGACAGCCGTTGCCGCCACGCCCGCAGATCCTCCGACCACGATCGGGCGGGCGCCGGCTCGGGGAGCGGATGCCGGTGCAGCACGTGGTATTCGACGACGAAGACGATCAGGGTCAGTAGTCCGCCCACGCAGGCGCCGAGTGCGAAGTAGCCGAGCGATTGTGCGATCGGCACATGACCGGCATCCAGCGATGCGCCCAGGATCATGAAAATCGTGCTCTGCACACCGGCTTTCGCGGCGCTGGGCCGGATACCGCCGGCCACCGCGACCAGAACGGCGACGGCGATCAGCACAACACTGCTCCAGATTCGAGGACCGCCGGCGATCATCCCGATCAGCACGCCCGCCGAACCGGCGACGATCGTATTGCGCACATCGGCGAGGCATTCCCGGGCCGTGCCCTGATGCCCGGCCGTCGACACCAGCAGTGCCCCGAGGGCCGCGACCATCCCGGCGGCCAGATCGCCGCCCAGCAGACCGGCCGTAATCGGCAGTGCCAGTGACACTCCCGCGGTGATCAACCGGACGGCATCGACCTCCACATGGTCCCAACGGGCCGCATCGGCGATCAGTGCGCCGCCGGTGGTTCCGGCGCGGCGCAGGTGATGGCGCCAGCGGGGCGCGCCGGATCTCGGATCGCTCATCACCTCCAGTGTGGAGGATCGGCGGCGCGGCGCGGATGCCGCCCCGGTCGAAGGCATGCCGAATCGTGACTTGTCAAAGATGCATTGCCGATATATCGTGAATACATCAAAGTAAGACAACGCCTGAGGAGGCACCATCATGGAACATATGGAAAATATGCCCGGACACGGCCGTCGCGGCCATCGCCGAGGACCTCGCCCGGACGGGCGCGAACGCGGCGGCCCCCAACAGTTCCGCCGGCATCCGCGCGGCGGGCACGGCTTCGGTCCCTTCGGCCCGGACTTCGGTCCCGGATTCGGACCCGGCGGACATGTCGGCCGGGGCCGGGGGCGCGGTGGCCGCGGTCGGCGCGGTGATGTGCGGGCGGCGATCCTGCTGCTGGTGCAGGAGCGCCCGATGCACGGCTACGAACTGATCCAGCAGATCCGCGAGCGCAGCGACGATGTCTGGCGTCCCAGCCCGGGCTCGATCTATCCCGCACTGTCCCAGCTCGAGGACGAGGGGCTGGTCATCATCGAGAAGGTGGCCGGTCGCAAGACCGCGAGATTGACCGAGGCGGGAACCGAATACATCGGCTCGCACCGCGACGAACTCGGCGACCCCTGGCAGGACGTCCGCGACGGCGTCGGTGATCAGGCGCTGGACCTGCGCGAACTCATCGGACAGCTGATGGGTGCGGTCGGTCAGGTGGCCCGTGCCGGTTCACCCGAACAGGCCGGTAAAGCCGCCGAGGTACTGACCGAGGCCCGGCGCTCGATCTATCGCATCCTGGCCGACGACGACACCACCGCCGAGTAACGGCAATTATCGTGTCCGGCCACAACTTTGGGCCCGCTGGGCGCACAATCGGTACATGGGACGACACGGGAACGACCATCGCGGCCGTCGAACCGCGTGGCAGCGCCTGTTCGCGACGGTCGCGGTGGTCGGCGTCACGGTCATCGGCGCCGCCGGTGGTCCGGCCGAGGCCGCGCCGGCGCCGGTCGAGCCCGTGGCGGTACCGACCGATTGGGGTCCGCCGCAACCGGACCATCTGGCCGCGTCGCGGTATCTGAAGGCCCATCCGAACGCAACCCCATGGGGTACCAACGACTTCCGCTGCAAACCCGGCGCCGCGCACCCGCACCCACTGATCCTCGCGCACGGCACCGACGCGACCGCCTACACCGATTGGGCCGGGCTCGCACCGCAACTGGTCGCGGCCGGCTTCTGTGTCTTCGTCCCCGACTACGGCGGCAAATCCGGTGCGCACAGTTACGGCACCGAGGATCTGTGGAACTCCTCCCGGCAGTTCGGCGATTTCGTCGACCGGGTGCTGACCGCGACCGGCGCCGCCAAGGCAGATCTGATCGGATTCTCCGCGGGCGCCAACATCACTCGCTACTACGTCGACAAACTCGGCGGCGCCGCGAAGGTGGGCCGGTGGATCGGACTGGCCTCGCCCAGCTATGGCGGCATCATGTACGGACTGGTTCCGGTCGCCGACGCGGTCCCGGGACTATGGGACGCCTTCCGGCAGGTGACCTCGACGGCGGCGGTGCAGCAGGCGCAGGGTTCGCCGTTCATGCGTGATCTGAACGCCGGCGGCGACACCGTGCCGGGGGTGGACTACACCACCATCGGCAGCCGGGTGGACGAGATGATCCAACCGGCCACGAATATGGCGCTCACCGGTCCCGGGGCCCGCAATATCGTGCTGCAGGATCTGTGCCCGATCGATCTGACCGGGCACTTCCACCTGGTCTACGACCGGTTCGCGCAGCAACTCGTGCTGACCGTGCTCGATCCGGCCCACGCGCCGCTGCCGCATTGCGCCTACGTCCCGTTGGGGACCGGAATCGGCGAGGTCATCGTCGGCGCGCATTCCTGACGACAGCGCATGTGGTGGCGAATCGTAAACTTCAGATGTCCGCCGTTGTCGTATCTCCCGGGAGTGAGCCAGTGACCATCCAGCCCGTTCGCCTGTTCGGCGATCCCGTTCTGCGCGCGCGTGCGGACGAGGTGGGCAGCTTCGATCGGGAGTTGCGCCAGCTGGTCGACGATCTGACCGACACCATGCACGCCAGCGGCGGCGTCGGGATGGCGGCCCCGCAGATCGGGGTGGGATTGCGGGTGTTCGTCTACGACACCGGCGATGCGGCCGGTCATCTGGTCAACCCCGAATTCGAGGTCACCGGCGACCAGGAGCAGACCGGCCCGGAGGGCTGTCTGTCGATTCCCGGATTGCGCTACGAGGTCACTCGCGCCGAACGCGTCGTGGCCCGCGGCCTCGATGTCGACGGAGCCCCGGTGCGATTCGAGGCCGAGGGCCTGCTGGCCCGCTGCGTCCAGCACGAGACCGATCACCTCGACGGCGTGCTGTATTTGCAGCGCCTGGAACCCGGTACCCGCAAACAGGCCATGCGCGCGGTGCGCGAATCGGACTGGTTCGCGGCGGGCAAGACGGTGATGCCGGCGGCCGAGGTGGCCGGCGCCCGTGCCGCGGCCGGGCGGGCCGAGTAGATGCGGCTGCTGTTCGCGGGAACCCCGGAGCCGGCCGTCCCTTCGCTGCGCCGACTGCTGGATTCGACGCGCCACGAGGTGGTCGGGGTGCTGACCCGGCCGGACGCGGTATCCGGCCGCGGCCGCCGGGTGACACGCTCACCGGTGGCAGCCGTGGCCGACGAACACGGTCTGCCGGTGCTGCAGCCACGTAAACCCTCCGAACCGGAATTCATCGACGCGCTGCGGGAATTGGCGCCGGACTGCTGCCCGGTGGTGGCCTACGGGGCGATGCTGCCGCGCCCGGTGCTCGACATCCCGCCGCATGGATGGGTGAATCTGCATTTTTCACTGCTGCCGGCCTGGCGCGGCGCGGCACCGGTACAGGCGGCGGTACTGGCCGGTGACGAGATCACCGGCGCCTCGACCTTTCTGATCGAGGAGGGCCTGGACACCGGTCCGGTCTACGGCGTGGTCACCGAGCGCATCGGAATCGCCGACACCGCGGGCGAACTGTTGCGGCGGTTGGCCGAATCCGGTGCGCGGCTGCTGGAATCGACCATGGACGGGATCGCCGACGACGCTGTGCGGGCGGTGCCGCAGTCGGCCGAGGGCGTGTCCTACGCCCCGAAGGTGGAGGTCGAGGAGGGCCATATCCGCTGGGATCAACCGGCATTGGCGATCAGCCGCCGGATTCGCGCCGTCACACCCGCACCGGGCGCTTGGACCGAGGTGGGTGGTAAACGCCTCAAACTCGGCCCGGTGCATCTGGTCGAGGAACAGTTGCCCGCCCGCGCGATCGAGGTGCGCAAGACCGGTGTGTATATCGGTACCGCCACCACCGCGGTGCGTCTGGATCAGGTGCAGCCACAGGGCAAACGCATGATGGCGGCGCTGGATTGGGCGCGTGGCGCGCGCCTGGAACCCGGCACGGTGGTCGAGTGAGCGGCCGCGGCGAATCGGGTGGTCCGCGGCGGCGCGGCGACCGATCCGGTGCGCCGGGCCGATCCGGCCGGGCGGGCGCGGGGGAGCGCGGATCCGGATCCTCGCCTGCCGCGCGGAGGTCGAAAGACGGTCGGGGACAGCAGAAACGGCGCAACACGGGGGCCGATCCGAAGGCGAGCCAGGGGGAGCGCGGGCCCGGCCGCCGCCCTCGACGCGGCCCGATCGACGCACCGCGGATGGTGGCCCGCGATCTGCTGCGCGCGGTCCGCGAACGCGATGCCTACGCGAACCTCGTTCTGCCCGCGCTGTTGCGCGAGCAGAAGCTGTCCGGCCGCGATGCCGCGTTCGCGACCGAACTCGGCTACGGCGCCTGCCGCGCTCTCGGTGTGCTGGACGCGGTGATCGAGGAGTGTGCCGGCCGTCCGGTCGCCGACATCGACGGCCCGCTGCTGGATATCCTGCGCCTGGGGGTTTATCAGCTACTACGTACCCGGGTCGAATCCCATGCCGCCGTGGACACGTCGGTCGACCTGGCGCGCGCCGAATTCGGCAGCGGCCGAGCGGGATTCGTCAATGCCGTACTGCGTAAGGCGGCCCGGCGCAGCTGCGCCGAATGGGTCGAGGCGCTCGCTCCGCGCGATCCGGTCGCGCACGCGGCGTTCGAATACGCCCATCCGGTGTGGATCGCGCAGGCCTTCGCGGACGCGCTCGGCGCGCGGGCGGGCGAACTCGCCGATCTGCTGGCCGCCGACGAC
>JAFMQT010000511.1 GCA_017354515.1 Nocardia sp.
GGTACGGGCGCGGCCGAATCCGCCGCCGCCGAGTCCGGCGAGGCCGATTCCGAATCCGGTGAGTCCGCGTCCGGTGACGACGAATCCGATGACGGTGACGACGAATCCGATCACCATGGCTCCGGTCATCGCGAATCCGGTGACGATGATTCCAAGATCGGCGAGTCAGGTGCCGCCGGCATCAGTGATGCCGCCGACAACGCTGAGGCCGACGACGTTGAGGCCCACGACGGTGAAGCCCACGACCCTGAGGACGACGACGCCGAAGGCGGCGACGCTGAGGCCGGCGACACTGAGGCCGGCGACGGCGATACCACCGGCGCCGCCGGCGAGTCGGCGACACAGGTGGCGACCAAACGCAGGCTGGGCTTCCTGGGCCGGCGAAAGGCGAAACAGGGGTGACCCGGCCTGCGGTTGGCTCCGTCGTCACCGGACGCGCACCGGTGGAATCCCGCCCTACCACGGGCCCGGGTATGACCGCGGTGTGAATGGCGTGTGACCACTCGGGTACCTCCTGCCGGCGGGGGTGTCCCGATCCGCACCGAATCCGGCACAGGGCTAGGCTCGATTCGTGATGCGACGGACAAAGATTGTGTGCACCCTCGGGCCGGCGACGGCCTCCGAGGACCGGCTCCGCGAACTTGTCGAAAGCGGCATGGACGTGGCCCGGCTGAATTTCAGTCACGGTGAGCACGCCGATCACGCCGAGAACTATCGCAAGGTGCGATCCGCGTCCGACCAGCTACAGCGCGCGGTGGGGATCCTCGCCGACCTGCAGGGGCCCAAGATCCGCCTGGGGCGGTTCGCCGACGGCCGCACCACCTGGGCCACGGGGGAGGAGGTGCGGATCACCGTCGAGGATTGCGAAGGTACCCACGACCGCGTGTCCACTACCTATAAGCAGCTCGCCGCCGATGCCAAGGCCGGTGACCGGCTCCTGGTCGACGACGGCAAAGTCGGGCTGACCGTGCAGCAGGTGGACGGCGACGATGTGGTCTGCCGGGTCACCGAGGGCGGCCCGGTCTCCAACAACAAGGGTGTCTCCCTGCCCGGGATGGATGTGTCCGTCCCGGCCCTGTCCCAGAAGGACATCGACGATCTGGAATTCGCGCTCGAACTCGGTGTCGACTTCATCGCGCTGTCGTTCGTGCGGTCGCCCTCGGATGTGGAACTGGTCCACGATGTGATGGATCGGGTCGGCCGCCGCGTTCCGGTGATCGGCAAACTCGAGAAGCCCGAGGCCATCGATAACCTCGAGGCGATCGTGCTGGCCTTCGACGCGATCATGGTCGCGCGCGGCGATCTGGGCGTAGAACTGCCGCTCGAGCAGGTGCCGCTGGTGCAGAAGCGCGCCATCCAAATGGCAAGGGAGAACGCCAAACCCGTCATCGTGGCCACTCAGATGCTGGAGTCGATGATCAGCAACTCCCGGCCCACCCGCGCCGAGGCCTCCGACGTCGCGAATGCGGTGCTCGACGGCGCGGACGCGGTGATGCTGTCCGGGGAGACCTCGGTCGGCCAGTATCCGATCGAGTCGGTGCGCACGATGGCACGTCTGGTGCACGCGGTGGAATCGGAATCGTCCACCCGGGTGCCGCCGCTGACCCATGTGCCGCGGACCAAGCGCGGGGTCATCTCCTACGCCGCCCGCGATATCGGCGAACGGCTCAACGCCAAGGCCCTGGTGGCCTTCACCCAGTCCGGCGATACCGTGCGCCGCCTGGCCCGGCTGCACACCCCGCTGCCGCTGCTGGCGTTCACCCCGCTGGACGCGGTCCGCAGCCAGTTGTCGTTGACCTGGGGTGTGGAGACGTTCATCGTGCCGGGTGTGGGCACCACCGACGAGATGATCGGCCAGGTCGACAAGGAACTGCTCGCGATGAACCGCTACATGAAGGGTGACCTGGTGGTTATCGTCGCGGGCTCGCCGCCGGGTACGGTCGGTTCCACCAACCTGATCCACGTGCATCGCATCGGCGAGGAGGACCACTGAGGTGAGTGCGTCACTGGGCGAATCGGTAGGCGCCGATCGCGAGGTTCCCGAGCGGGGGACCGGAGACGATCTGGCGGTCCTGCTGGGCCTGCTCGACCTGGAGGAGACCGGTGCGGACACCTTCCTGGGCCACCACCCGGAAAAGGTGTGGAGCCGGACCTTCGGCGGGCAGCTGGTCGCTCAGGCGATCGTCGCCGCCGGCCGCACGGTCGGACCGGGCCGGCCGGTGCACGCGGTCAACGCGCATTTCGTCCGTGGCGGCGATGTCCGCAAACCGATCGAATACCGGGTCGAGCGCCATCGCGACGGGCGTAACTTCGCCAACCGCACGGTCACCGCGTATCAGGACGACCAGCAACTGTTCATCATGCTCGCGGCCTTCCAGGACTGGGCCAAGGGGCTCGAGCACTCCAATCCGCAGCCGCAGGTTCCGGACCCGGACGGCCTGCAGCGGGTGGAGGAATACTTCGCCGGCTACGAGGATCGGCTGCAGATGTTCGTGCAGGCCCCGCATCCGATCGATATGCGCTACACCAACGATCCGGCGTGGATCCTCAAGGGCACCGGCGGCACCCTCGATTACAACCGGGTGTGGATGAAGGCCGACGGCACCCTGCCCGACGATCCACTGATTCACGTTGCGACGCTGGGGTATTCGTCGGATACGACGGTGCTGGATTCGATCATCACCACACACGGCCTGTCCTGGGGTTTCGATCGGATCGTCGCGGCGACGGTCAATCACTCGATCTGGTTCCACCGGCCGTTCCGCTTCGACGACTGGGCACTGTACGCGACGCAGTCACCGGTGGCGGCCGGGTCACGCGGCCTGGCCACCGGGCACTTCTATTCCCGGGCGGGTGAGTTGCTGGCCACCGTCGTGCAGGAGGGCGTGATCCGGCACTTCCCGCCGCGCAACAAGAAGTAGCCGCCGCGGCGAGAAGTCTTCGGGGTCAAATCCTTTCGCGGTTCTCGTCGAAGTCGTAGCTGTCGCGGTGCAGGGCGTGGATCGAGTAGGGGATCGCGCGGTCGGCGATGCCCAGCACCAATCGGCGCTGCAGGACGGCCAGTCCGGATTCGGTCAGCTCGGCGGGCTCACCGACCAGGCTGAGCGCGATCTCGTAGGTACAACGATCGCCCGGATCCAGACCGGGATTGTCCGTGCGCCACTGCGATTCGAGCAGACCGTGCGCGCAGTTGTCGGCATCGACCGGGAGGGTGAAGCGCCAGGCGAAGATATCGTGTTCGGCCAGATGGTCGTCGACGACGCCGCGCACGGTGTGCACGACGCTGTCGAGGATGTCCGGCGTGAGATAAACATGGAGTGAAACATCCGAAATTCGTTTCGGCATGCCTGAATCCTGTTCCGGTGTCGAACCATCGGCGTCGGCGGTTTCCGCGGGGAGTCTAAC
>JAFMQT010000164.1 GCA_017354515.1 Nocardia sp.
ACGTTTGCGCTCCCTAGCAGTTGCTGGCAATTGTGTCGAGGAGCTTCCAAGCATAGTGGTTCCGGGGACCGGTGTTGATCGCTATTCGCGCGCCACCAAGCGTCGGGCTATGTATATTCGGGAACCTCCGAGTATCATGCCCAGCGCTTCGGAGGTGGGCATCGCCAGCCCCAGCTCACCGTTTCGGACATAATGAGCCTGGACCGCGTAGGTTCCGAGCTTGAGCGCGAGCACCCCGTCGGCAAGTTCATGCCGCTCGGTCGGCTCCGGAAAACACCACGTCCACGGGCCCTCATCGGTCTCGAAGCACAGCTCGAGGTAGTCGCTGCGGGCTGGGCAGGGCCGAACGGCCGCGATGGTAGCGGGGCGGAACGATTCGTCCCGTATGCCGGGACCACCGACACACATTGCTTGCTTCATATCTCACTCACTTGCTCTCGGCACACGCGCACCCGATGCCGTGATAAATCTGACATTTACCTATTCCGCATGCCGGTCGGGCTGCCGCTCAACGACGGCAGGCCGACCGACATCGATGGTGTGAGCATGCCCCGCACAGCCGTGCAACCAGCTCGGCCGCCGCGGAGAGATTCGGTCAGACAGGTTCCGAGGACAGGACCTGCCCGGAGTGGTTGCCGGTGGCCTTTCCATCGATGAAGGTGATCTGGCCGTTGACGATGATCCACCGGTAGCCCTCGGCCCGCTGAACCTTCCGGAACTCCCCGGCGGGCTGGTCGTAAAGGGTCTCGTAGGCGAATTCCGGAGTCGCCGCGAGATTCTCCAGGTCGTAGACGACCACGTCGGCGGCCTTGCCTTCTTCGAGAGTGCCGCGGTCGCGGTATCCCGCGAGCTCCGCTGGGAACGCGCTGAGCTTGTAGTGCGCCTCCTCCAGCTCCATCTGGCCGGTGTCCCGGACCAGCCAGGCCAGAGTTTCGGTCGGCCACGCCGTTCCGTTGAACATGTGACCGTGCGCGCCGCCGTCGGAAACACCCAGCGCAACCCGCGGGTGACGGGCGATGGCCCCGGCTTCCTCGTGATTCCAGCTGGTGGGGAACAGTGTCCGGAACTCGGCGGTCAGATCGGTCGCACAGGCGATGTCGAGGAATACGTCGACCGGATGACGGCCCTCCTCGGCGGCGATCTCGTCCACCACCCGGCCCTCGTACTTCTTCAGTTCGGCGTTGTCGCGGACGTTGACCACGATCGCCTTCTGCGGGCCCAGACCGGCCAGCAGCCAGTCGATGTCGTCGAAGTTCTCCGGCTTCTTCATCTCCGCGCGGATCGCCGGATCGGAGAAGTTCTTCTTCCGGTTTTCCGCATCGCCCACAGCGGCCTCGGCCCAGACCGGGACGATATCGAACAGGTTGAAATCCTCCATCGTGTACTCGAGCCAGTTTCGGTTGATGCCGCCCTGCCCATACACCGGTATTCCGGCCGCACCGCATTCGTCCAGCCACTTCATCTGAGCCGATGCGCCGCCCTCGCCGAAGTCGACCGCCGCGACGATCGCGTTGTAGAGCACGGGGCGCTGCGCCGCGGTCGCCACGGCCTCCGCGACCGCCTTGTCCTTGCCGAAATCGCCGTAGCGCGTGAGGATCTGGATGAGCCCGCGGCCGCGGTCGCGCAGCACCGAGGCCATCGCGGCCACCGTCTCCTGGGGCAGATACTCGGTCGGCAGCTGGGAGCCGTCGAAGTCGGTGTGGTTGTTGTGGCCGCCCATCGAGGTCCAGGACATGCCCAGCGCGCCGGCGTCGATCGCCTCGCCGAGCATCGCCTGCAACTGACGCACCTCGTCGTCGTTGGGCAGCCGCTTCTTGACCTCCTCCGCGCCCATCACCCAGAACAGCGCCGGGTTCAGCGGGAAGTACGACGCAACGTTCACCCCCTTCGGGGTGCGGCGCAGGCTGTCGAGGAACTCCGGATAGGTCTGCCAGTCGTAGGGGACCCCGGCCCGCATGGTGTCCAGCGCGATCTGCTCGGTGCGGGTCATCATCTGCATACCGCGCTCGTGCAGCTCGTTCGGCAGCGGCGCGAGACCGAAACCGCAGTTCGTCATCTGCAGGGTGGTCACGCCGTGCCAGCTCGTCGCCGTACAATAGGGGTCCCAGAAGATCTGGGCGTCGTAATGCGTGTGGGTGTCGATGAAGCCGGGAGCGACGATCAGCCCCTCGGCATCGATCACCGTTTCCGCACTCACATCGCCCAGATCACCGATCCGGGCGATTTTCCCGCCGGAGATCGCGACGTCAGCGATCCGCCGCTCGCCACGCGTACCATCCACCACTGTTCCGCGGCGGATCAGAATATCGAAATTTGCCATCTCACTACTTCCCACTGGCGGCCAGGGCCTGCGTTGCCCCGGCCCGGTCATTTTCGAATGCCTCGGTCATCTGCGCCTCGTCGAAATTCACGGACTTGCCGATCCCGGCCCGGAATTCGAAGTGCTTGACCAATTTCGGGTCCAACTGCCGGCCGTCGAACAGTTCGCCGACGAGCGGGCCGACGCGCTTGGCGTGCTTCTCCAGCAGCGGCCGGTCCAAACCGTAGAAATCGATGCAGTTCTCACCCAGAATGGCCCGCGCTTCGTTTTCGGGAATCCCGCCGAGCGTCTGCCGGATCCAATCGTGGGTGTTCGGCCAGGTCCCCTCCATATGTGGGTAATCAGTACCCATCATCACCTTCTCGATGCCGATCTCGTGACGCACCGCGACGTCGCCGTAACGCATCAGGGACGTACCGACCCCACAATGACGTTTCCAGTACTCGGTCGGCGTCAGCTTCATCGCACCGGGCTCGGCCGCATGCTTGGCATCCAGATACGCCAACGTCGGCGGCACCCAGTCGGCGTGAATTTCGTCGAACACCACCTTCAGCTTCGGGAAGCGGTCGAATACACCGCCCCACATCAACTGCCACAGCGGCCGGCGCTCGGTGAACGACTCGAAGAACTGGGCCAGCAACGAATCCTTGGGCTCATCGTCGACGGCATCGGGGTCGAATTCGGGGAGCATTCCGGCGTCGAGCGAGGCCGCTCCCTCGCCTCCGGTGGCGCCGCTGAAGGCCACCTCGGCCAGCGCGACACCGGCGCCCTGCGGATTACCGAAACTCGCGTGGACGTGCACCACCAGGCCCAGATCCTGAGCCGCGGCCCACATCGGATCCCACCACGAGTCGTACAGCGCCGGCAGGTCACCCGGAACACCCGCGAATGTCGGCGGGTAGATCGCGTAGCAGCCGGTTTCCTTGGCGCGCACCATATCCCGGACCGCAGCGTCCCAGTCCGGCCACGGGTAGATCAGCGGCACGCCGAGTAAACGCCCGGGAGCCTCCGAACAGAACTCCTCCAGGAAACGGTTGTGCGCCCGCGACCCCGCGGCCCGCAACTCGTGCGAACGCGGCGAGTTCATGATGTCGACGAACGGGGTGAAACCGATGGTCCCGAATGGATGCAGGAACTCCGCGACGACGCCCTCCGCCTCGACCTGGCGCAGCCGCCAGGTCGGGTCGTAATACCCGACCTCCCCCAGCTCGACGCTCATCGCACCACGGGTGTCGAAAACATCGAGCGCCTTCTCCGTCGGCGGGTATCCGAGAAGATCGACAATATTGCTGATGATCTTGGTGTCAGCGAGATAGTCCTCGAACGAGTCGTGATACTCCGACTCGAGGTACTGCTTGTACATCATCGGCGGCAGGCACGCATGCGAATCGGCCGACACAATCGTGACGGGCCTCAGTTCAGGCCTCGACAGAGTATCCGCATCGGCTTTTCGTACATCGAATCTGACTCTCATCCCGCATCACCCCGCCGGTTATGTGACCGATCTGACATTTACTATTGTCAGTGAACCCCGGAAGTCGGATTCCGTCAAGTACCCCACATGACTCGGATGGATCGAGCTCACACCGATCGAGGTCTGTCGCCCCACTCGGCGGAGTTCACGAAAGAGCCCGATGGGCCACCACTACCGGGCAGAATAGTTGCGCAACAAGGACTTTCACGGATCATTCGACACGGCGGGCAAGTCCGAGTCGCATCGGACCGGCGACCGATCCGCCGATGGAGCATCGACTCGGAGCGCGAATATCTGACATACTCGATTGTCATGCACCCCGCTGAGATCGCCTCCACCAACCCCGACCGGCCCGCCGTGGTGATGGCCGGCTCGGGTGTCACCACCACGTTCCGCCAGCTCGACGAGCGCTCCAACCAGCTCGCACAACTGCTCCGCGGCCGCGGGATCGGTCCCGGCGACAGCCTGGCGATCCTCATGGAGAATCACCCCGCGTACTTCGAGGTCTGCTGGGCCGCACAGCGCGCCGGACTGCGGTACACCGCGGTCAACCGGCACCTCACCGCCGCCGAGGCCGGCTACATCGTCGCCGACTGCGGCGCGCGCGCACTGATCACGACCGCCGCCCAGGCACCCGTTGCCGCCTCGCTACCGGCGGAGGTCCTGGACGGCCTGGACGTCCGGTTGATGATCGACGGCACGGCCGCGGGATGGGACTCGTACGCGCAAGTCGTCGGGCCGCAGCCCAGCACACCGATCGACGACGAGTGTGAGGGCGAGGTGATGCTCTATTCGTCGGGCACGACCGGCCGCCCGAAGGGCATCGCCCGCGAGCTCACGCTCGCCCCGATGGGCAGCTTGCCCAACCGGCTGGCCCCGCTGATGGCCAGCATGGGCATGGACGGAGATGCGGTGTACCTGTGCCCGGCGCCGCTGTATCACGCCGCACCGATCGCCTGGTCGATGGCCCTGCAACGGCAGGGCGCCACCGTGGTGGTCATGGAGAAATTCGATGCCGAGCGGGCGCTCGCGACGATCGAACGCTACCGCGTCACCCACGCTCAGCTCGTCCCGACCATGTTCACACGCCTGCTGAAACTGCCTGATGAGGTGCGCAACCGATACGACGTGTCCAGCCTCCGGGCGGTCGTCCACGCCGCAGCCCCGTGCCCGGTCGAGGTGAAGCGGGCCATGCTCGACTGGTGGGGGCCGATCATCCACGAGTACTGGAACTCCACCGAGGGCGCCGGATTCACCTACGTCACGCCGGCCGAATGGCTCGCCCATCCGGGCACGGTGGGGCGGCCGGTGCGCGGCGCGCTGCACATCCTCGACGAGGACGGCACGGAACTCCCGGCCGGGGAGGTCGGGCAGATCTGGTCCGAGGGCACGCCCCCGTTCGAATATCACAACGACCCCGAGAAGACGGCGGAGTCGAGCAACGAGCGCGGCTGGCGGACCGTCGGCGATGTCGGCTACCTCGACCCGGACGGCTATCTGTTCCTCACCGATCGTAAGGCGTTCATGATCATCTCCGGTGGCGTGAACATCTACCCCCGCGATGCGGAAGACGCACTCAACCTCCATCCGAAGGTGACCGACGTCGCCGTGTTCGGAGTACCGCACGAGGAAATGGGCGAGCAGGTGAAGGCCGTCATCGAGCCTGCGGACTGGTCCGAGGCCGGTCCCGACCTGGAGCGCGAGCTCATCGCCTTCTGCCGGTCCCGAATCGCCGACTACAAGTGCCCGCGGTCCATCGACTTCGAGCGCGAACTCCCCCGCAGCGACACCGGCAAGCTCTACAAGCGGCTGCTCCGGGACCGCTACTGGCCCGCGCGGTCGACGGCCGCCCGATAACCGCCGGTTTGCAGGTTCAGCCGACGTCACATTCCGACAGCAACGAAAAGTCCTGCACCGACCAGGACTCGGTTCGAAAGGTTCAGCGGCAGATGCCCGATTTCCCGATGACGATCGACGGCGCTCCGGTCGAGGCCGCCGACACCTTCGATGTGATGAACCCGGCCACCGGAGAGCCGTTCGCGCAAGCTCCCGACTGCACTCGCCAACAACTGGGTTTGGCGATGGAATCGGCGATGGCGGCCTATCGGACCTGGCGACTCGATGAGCAGGCCCGCCGGGATGCACTGTTGGCCGCGGCCGACGCCCTGACCGCAGCGGTCGACGATCTGGCCCCGGTGCTCACCGCGGAGCAGGGCAAACCGCTCGCCGATGCTCGGGCGGAAGTGCTGGGGTGCGGCGTATGGCTGCGGTATTACGCCGGTCTGAAGATTCCCGGTGAGGTCATCCAGGACGACGAGCGGGCCCGGATCGAGGTCGGACGCAGGTCCCTCGGGGTCGTGGCCGCCATCACCCCGTGGAACTACCCGCTGACGCTGGCGTCGTGGAAGATCGCCCCCGCCCTGATGGCGGGCAACACCATGGTGCTCAAGCCGTCCCCGTACACCCCCTTGTCGACGCTGGCGGTGGGCCGGCTGCTCAGTTCGATTCTGCCGCCCGGTGTGCTCAATGTCGTGAGCGGCGGCAACGAGCTGGGTGCGTGGATGACCGCGCATCCGATCCCCCGCAAACTCAGCTTCACCGGATCGGTGGCCACCGGTAAGCGCGTGGCCGCGTCGGCGGTTCCGGACCTCAAGCGGATGACGCTCGAACTGGGCGGCAACGATGCGGCGATCGTGCTCGACGACGCCGATCCCGCGGCCATCGCCGAGAAGCTGTTCTGGGCGGCGTTCCGTAACAGCGGCCAGGTGTGCACGGCCATCAAGCGGGTGTACGTATCCGAGAACATCTACGACGACGTGGTCGCGGGACTCGCCGAACAAGCCAGGGCCGTCACTGTCGGTGACGGGGCGGTCGCGGGCACCCAGCTGGGTCCGATCAACAACGAACCGCAGTACGACCGGGTCAGCGGATTGGTCACCGACGCGATATCGCGTGGGGCGATCGCCGCTGCCGGGGGCAAGCCCATCGACCGGCCCGGCTACTTCTTCGAACCGACCATACTGGCCGGGCTCGGCGACGGTACTCCGATCGTGGATCAGGAACAGTTCGGCCCGGCCCTCCCGATCCTGTCCTATCGCACCGTCGACGAGGCGGTGCACCGGGCGAACGCCGGGAATTACGGCCTGTGCGGCTCGGTGTGGTCGGCCGACGCCGACCGGGCCGCCGAGGTGGCCATGCGTCTGGAATGCGGCACCGCCTGGGTCAACACTCACCTCGCGCTGCAACCCGACCAACCGTTCGGCGGTGCCAAGTGGAGCGGTATCGGGGTGGAGAACGGCCCCTGGGGTCTGGAGAGCTTCATGGAGATCCAGGTGCTGCACCAGGCGAAGAAGTGAGCTCCGGAATCCGGCCAGCCATCTGACACTATTGCATGTCATATTGCTGTAAGGTGTCTGCCATGACAACGGATTGGCCAGCAGGGCAAGCAGCATTCGTCACCGGCGCCGCATCGGGAATCGGACTCGGCATCGCACGGGCACTGATCGCCGCCGGTGCGAAGGTTGCCATCGCGGATATCGATGGCGAGCGGGTGGACTCGGTCGCGAAGGAGTTGACCTCGGCCGGCGGAACCGTCGTCGGCATTCAGCTCGACGTGAGCGACGCCGATCACTGGGAGGATGCGGCCGACCAGGCCGAGAAGGCGCTCGGACCGATCTCGATCCTGGTGAACAACGCGGGCGTCACCGGGAGCACCCTGCTCGAACAGACTTCACTCGACATCTGGCGCTGGATCTTCAGTATCAACACCGACGCGCAGTTCATCGGCGTCTCCACCTTTCTGCCGCGGTTCAAGAAGCACGGCGGCCGCGCCCACATCATGAACACCGCATCCATGGCGGGCCTGATCCCGATGGTCGGCGCCGGCGCCTACTCCGCATCGAAGGCCGCCAGCGTCGCCTATTCGCGGGTGCTGAAGGACGAACTCGCCCTCGGGGGCGAGGACATCGGCGTCTCGGTACTGTGCCCCGGTTCGGTGGCCACTCGCATCGCCCTGACCGCCGCGGAGGGCGAGGCGAAGGTGCTCGGTACGGAGGTGAACACCGCTGCGGCCGAAGCGAATACGGCGATGGCGGCGAAGGGCGCGGATCCGGACAAGGTCGGCGAACAGGTCCTCGAGGCCATCCGCCAACGGCAGTTCCTGATCCTCACCCATCGCGATTGGCAGCCGCTCACCGACGGCTGGCAGGACGAGATCAAGCAGGCCTACGAGCAGCTCGACGACCGGTACGGCCCGGATGTGGCCGCGCAGTTCCTGGTGTCGGGTCAGGTCGCGGTCAGCACGGAGAACAGCAACAGCCGTGCCTGAACCAGACGTTCGGACGAAAACCAGCCCCCGGTAGTCGGCTACCGGGGGCTGCTCTGTATTCGAGTTGTGTCGATTCGACGTTGTTGCGGCACCTCGCTTTCGGCAGCCGCCGCAGGCGGGTCAGCCGGCGTTGGTGGCGTTCTGTCCCAACGCGACCGAAATTGTCTCACCGGTGATGTATCGCGCTTCGTCGGAGCATAGGAACACCATGGCATTCGAGATATCCACCGATTCCACCCACGGCGCCGGTATCGCATTCATCGCGGAGAAAATCGGGGCGACGTCGTCCCTCGTCGGATTCTCCTTTCCGGGAAGGAACAACTCATAGGTCTGCTGGTTGTGCACCATGGCGGTGTCGACCGTACCCGGGCACACCACGTTGGCGGTGATGCCGTGCGCACCGACCTCCTGCGCGACCGTTTTCACCAGACCGATCACGCCCCATTTAGTGGCGACATAATGGCCGAGATTCTGCACGCCCCCCTTACCGCCCATCGACGACGTCGCGACGATGCGTCCGGAACCCTGGCCGAGCATTGTCGGCAAT
>JAFMQT010000165.1 GCA_017354515.1 Nocardia sp.
ACCCCTAGACCACAGAAATAGACGACATCAGTGGGACGAAGTCGGAGGCTACTTCTTCGGTGCCGGAAGGACTATCTGAAGCGTTCCGGGAGGGCCGTGATCCGACAGCCGAAATGGTCGCGAAATTGCGATCAACCGCTCTTGATCGCGATGTGACGATCTCCAGCCGCTGGCCGTCACGAGGTAGACCCGGGTTCCGCAAAATTCGCGGGCAATTTGGTGCGAATCCCCCACGCCATATCACCAGGTGCCGGGTTGTTGCTCCTGGAGGTGATCGACGCCGAGCTCGAGCCAGGTGTCGAAACGGGCGGTCAGGTCTCGGGGGGCGAGGGGACGGACGGTGATGTGTTCGGTATGTAGTTCGATGTAGCGGCCGTCGCTAATATCGTGCCACTGCACCGCTTTCCACGGCTTCGGGTCGGTGTTGAAGGCGCCGACGTGCAGGGTGGCCGAGCCGCCGCCCTCGACGGCTTTCATCATGCGGTGATAGCGCTCGTGCGGTGCGTTGCCGGTCGCGCTGCGGCGGGCCTCGCGCAGATCCGCGGGGTGGACGGTGATCGGATGCTGGGTGCCGGCGTCGCTGGGTGGGATGGTGGCACCGATGCGCGCGGCCAGTTGGTCGGGGCGGCACAGCCGGAGGCGGATCAGGCCGTCGCGATCGCCCTGGGTGAACTGATGCAGGACCGCCGCGCGTTCGGGAGTACGGGCGCCGATGATCCGGTAGACCCGCACACTGCCATCGCTGCCGCGGTATCGGCTGGTGCCGCCCAGGATTTCGATGCGGAACCCCGATTCGTCCAGTGTTCGCAGGCCGGTCTCGATCAGCTCGAGCTCATCGGCGTCGTAGCGTTCGCGGACCGCATGGCGGTGCTGGGCGAAGTCGTTCTCGTAGGCGAATCGGCTGGTATATCGCAGCAGGCCCGGGAGGCGATCGTTGCCGGCGCTCAGCCAGAGAGCCGCGAAATCATCCGGATCCCAATGCCATTCACTCATCGCGTCGTTCACTCCGACCTATCGATCCGGTGCTATCGAGCAGCGGGCTATCGAGCATCGCCGCGATCGTCGGCGGGATTCGCGCCGATCACGCCACCGGGAAGGGTTTTCGGTTCTTCCCCGATGAGTTCGGCGGCGTTCTCGGCGTTGATGAGGTAGTCCGCCGTCTTATGGGTACGCTCGGACTCCTTCTGGCTCTTACCGGCTCCCATTCCGGGTATTCCTGGCATTCCCGCTCCCCCGGTGGCGGTGCCACGTCCCAACGCGGCGGCCGGTTCGGCCGCGCCGCCGGGAATTTTCGGGCCCGGCACGCTGCGCCCGGGACCACCTCGGGACGCGCCGGACCCGGACCCGGACCCGAAGCCCGAACCCGGTCCGCCCGATCCACCAGGCTCGGGGCCGCCGCCGGAGATGCCGCTGGGCGTCGTGGAGGTCCCGGCGGAACTCGCGGGAGCGGTGTGGGATCCGGCGTCGGGACCACCGGGGGTTGCCATCGGTGCCTGCGCCGCGGGCGACTCACCCGCCGATGGTTTCGTCGCGGACGACGGGTCCCCGGGCTTCCCGTCGGATGGCTGATCGGTCTTCGGATCATGGTGTCCCGCAGCGGAAGACGGTGCACCGTGACCTCCATCGGCGTGGCCACCCGCCGGCATCGAGCCGGGGCCACCGGGCCCGCCGGGCTGAGGAGGTTGCTGATCGCCGCCCGGCTGCGTGGGGTTCAGCGCCGCCGGTAGTACGGGGACGGTCTGGTCGTATCCCTTGAATTGGTTCACATAATGATTCAGCATCGCCGTCCGCGAATCATTGGTGACATTATTGCGGGAGCGCTCCTCCTCGGCGGCGCGCGGTGGCCAGATATTCGCGGTCCACGAATGCGCCGCCGCGGCCGGGATCGCGTTCTTGGTGGCGACGATCGCGGAACCGGCCGCATCGATGTCGCGGCTCATCCCGGCCATCAGATCGGCCAAATTCGCGGCATCGTCGGAATACTTCTTGATCGCACTCTTCGCCGACTCCGCCGCTGCGCCGTCCCACGCCTCGGCAATGGAGTTCACCACCGACCGCTGGAACGTCTCCAGGCCCTGCTCCCATTCGGTGGCGGCCTTCGCATAGTTCTGCGACATATTGTTCGCGTCGGTGGTGTCCAGACCCGAGAACGCGTTTTCGATCTGCGTGTGGTCCCACCCGAAGACGTTCTCGGCGTTCGCAATACGCGCCGGCTCGTTCTGCCGCACCATCTACTTCCTCCCCTCGAAATGCAAACCCAGTGCACCGAGCATTTTCTGCGGCGGGGGTGCCTGCTGCGGGAGCGTCGCCTCCAGCTGCTTGTAGCGCGCGGCTGACGCCTGATCCTGTGCGGTCATACGCTCCCGGATGGTCCGGAACAGGGTTTGGAAGTCATCGACGGTGTTGTAATGCGATTCCAAGATCTCGTAGAAGCTGTTCGGGGTGCCACGTGACTTCTCGCGCCAACGCGCCACCATTGTCTTTGCTGACACCAGGTCCCGCCCGTTCTCGGGAACGTAATGTTCGCCAAGCCCCCAATGGTCCTGCTGGGAAACGAGCAGCATCAAACGCTGAACCGCGCGAATTTGTTTCTTGAAAAATTCGCAGTCACGATCGACATACACGAATCTTTCGAGATCCATTCGCACACCGAGTGCGCCGGACTTGGCCTGGTCTATGAGGCCGGAGAGCTGGCCTTGTGGTTGGCCCCGATCGTTATCTGCCACTGCGCTGATCCCCTCCAGTGTCCATGTTTAGCTCAAGCGTTCGCTGGCATGGTTGGGACGACCTTGCCGCCCAGGGTCTTCGCGATCTGGCAAGAGTCGATGTCGCCCGTTCGCTTCGCCGAGGCCGGGTTTAGTACATTGAATTCGATCGTCCCGCCTCTCATTTCGACATTCAACGTACATGCGTCCTTGATATGGGCAGGATCATCGAACTGTCGTGTGGAAATCGCATTACGACCCGCGACGGAGAATTCCTGGGTTTCCGGAAAATGTTGGGCGCGAAGCGCCGCGATGGTCAGATTGGTTGTCCTGATCGACACCGTGTACCCATCCCCATCCGTCGAGACAAAGCCGCAGCCCTTCCACTCGATTCCGCCGTGGGCCTTTGCGTTGTCCGTCCCGGAAGCCTGGTCAAGCTCAATCTGTTCCGAGTCCGTGACGCTCTTGGGGATCTGGGTGCACGGGTCGTAAGACATCGGTGCGTGCTCAGCCAAAGATGGCCCGGTCGAAGTTTTGGCTTGCCCGGCCGACGGCGAATCTCCGCCCGAGGAACATCCCCCGAGAACAAGAGCCCCGCAGACCGCGACCACCGCGACGACGCCGCACTGTCGGCCGCCCATCCATACCCTCCCGGTCCCCGGTCCGCACCCTCGTGCGCCGAGGCAAGACTCACCCCCACGCCAAAGGCATTGCGGTAACCGTACCCACCGCTACCGGCGGACGCAATCCACGATGCCCTCCCCCGCGACAACTCCGCACGGCTCGGGCCCGACCCTGCTACCACACACCTCGCCCAATCGGCCGCGGACCGCCCCCTTCGAATACTGATATGTTACCGGCGGTTCGCTAATTTGATCAGCGATCTGGTTATCGAAGGAGGCACCGATGGTGCATGACCGGTTCCTGCTGCGCTTGGGTGAGTGGTCGGGTTTCGCCTACATTACGATCTTCGGGATCGGCTGGCTCATCCTCGACCACTTCTTTCCGCCGATCAAGGCTGCGGCGTCCGCCCACGAGGTTGCCACTCGATACGCCGACCACCACACCGTCTTCATGCTGGGAGCGGTCGCGATCATGGTGTCGACGGTGATGTTGCTGCCGCTGGGTGCGCTACTGGTACTGCTCGTGCACAAGATCGAGGGCGGCGTCAGCATCCTGACGTTGATGATGGCCTTCAGTGTCACCACCCTCATGGTCCTGAACTTCTACGGGGGCTTGGCTTTCGATGCCGCTGCCTTTCGCACCGACCGCCCGGACGCGATCGTGCAGGCGTTGAACGACCTCGGCTTCCTCCAGCCCATCGGTGGTACACCGCTGTTTCTCGCGATATTCGGTGTCCTCGCCTATGCGATCCTGATCACCCAGTCGCGGGGCGAAGAAATCTTTCCGCGCTGGTTCGGCTACGTGAATCTCCTGGTCGTCGTGCTCTACCTGCCGGAGGTGCTGGCCTTCATCTTCAAGACCGGCCCGTTCGCGTGGAACGGAGTCGTGGGCTTCTGGATTCCGGCGATCATCTTGATCGGTTACCTGGCGCCCTCGCCGTTCATCCTGCGTGTCGCGGTGCGCCGGGCGTTCCCGTCATGACGACGGCCGAGCGTGACGAACGCTGGGTTCCCGCCGAACCGGAGTTCTGGATTTTCGTCTTCGGAGACCTCGCGGTCTTCACGGCATTCTTCTTCATCTGGGCCACTGCGCAACGAGGCGATCCCGAACTGTTCGCCGCCGGCCGGGCAACGCTGAATCAAACGATCGGAATCGCCAATACCGCACTGCTGCTGACCAGTTCGGCCGCGGTGGCCGCCGCCGTACGATCGCTGCGGGCAGGCTCGGCCACCCTGGCCCGGCGGTGGTACCTGGCGGGCATATGTCTCGGCGCCGGATTCCTCATTCTCAAGGCGATCGAATACGCCGAACACCTCGCCGGCGGGCTCGGCTCCCTGACCGGGCCCTTCTATGTCGACTACTTCGTGTTCACCGGAGTGCACGCATTGCATGTACTACTGGGGGTGTGCGGCCTGGCGATCGTTCGCGCAAGGGCAGCGAAGGCTTCCGCACCGCAGGTTGCGACCCCGGGTTCGGTAACACCCGATCCCGCCGCTCCGCGAATGTTGATTCATGAGGCGCTGGCAACCTACTGGCACATGATCGATGTCGTATGGATCGTGCTCTTCTCGCTGATCTACCTGACCTGAACGGAATTCGCGTGCCGATACATGTATTGCGCTCGGTAAGAGTGCCTTTCGTCGTTCTGATGATGCTGCTGGGCGTCTCGATCGTCGCCGCCGACGGGTGGGGCGGCCGGGCCGCCACCATCATCGTCCTCATGGTCGCGGCGGCGAAGGTCGCACTCGTCGTCTCGGAGTATGTCGAAGTGCGTTACGCCGCACGCTGGCTCATGATTATCTGGGTCGTGTGGGGTTCGGCCGTCTTCATCGGTCTCATCGCGCTGCTCGCGCTGTCCTAGTGGCTCGCCCCACGGCCAGTCCGGCCGGTTCGGCGAACTCGTTAACGGTGCGGCGGAATGGTGCTATGCCAGGGGCATGAGGAATACCATCGCTGTCCTGTCATTCACCGCGGCGGCGCTGTTCGGTGCCGCCGGCGCCGTACACGCCGCTCCCCCGGCACCCGCGCCGATCGCCTCGCCGTCAACCGATTGCGCACTCAGTAGCATCCCGTACCAGATCCTCGATGCCGCCGGCCTCGATCCGACCGGAACCTCGCGCGACCCGCTTGTCGTCGCCGCACGCGACCTGATGCGATCGGCCTGCACCGCACACCATTAATTCAGTGGTATCGGGTGCTTCCAGCCAACCTACCCGCCGGTCAGCGCATCGAGATCGATAGTTGCCGGGAACGGCACTGTCGTGGTGAAGGTTCCGGTGTGTTCGCCGTTGTCGACGTAACCCATGGCGCCGGCCAGGTGGCAGGCCAGCAGGCTGACCGGATCGGCGAGGTCGACGATCCAGTAGTGCGGGATGCCGGCGTCGGCGTACTCACCGCGCTTGGTGACGTAGTCGGTGCGGCGGGAGCCTTTGGAGACGATTTCGATCACCAGGCTCACCGCGGATGCCCGGATGATTCCGCCTTCCGCTTCGACGCGATCCAGCTCCGCGCGATCGACGACGAACAGGTCCGGCCTGCGGGCCCAACCAGGCTCCTCGGGTGGGGTGAGCTGCATATCGATGTCGATGTCCGGGATCAGCTCCAGACCCGGTGGAACATGCGGGTCGAGCTGGTTCGCCAGCCGCTTCGACGCGATTGCATGCCGAGGAGTCGGCGATGGCGCCGTCACCAGGTTGCCCTCCACCAGCTCGAACCGACGCTGCTCGTCTTCATCGAGCAGGGAGTAATCCGCGATCGTCAGCAGCCGCTGAGCAAGATATGCCATGCGCTCACTCCTCGCCGATTACCGCGATCATGCCGGACGAGCTTCCAATCTACGCACATCACATCATCGTTGGTGCCACGACTCGGCGCCGTGCTCAGCTGATCACGATCGTTTCGCGTACGGCCAGGAACCAGGAGCGTCGGAAGAGGTCGGTCGGTTCGTTGCGGAAGTTGTCGCGGAACCAGTCGATTCGTCCCTTCAGGCCGGGCAAATCGTCGAACCAGACCTCGTTGACCGCGTCGTAGGTACTTGTCGCCTCCGGTATCGGATGGTTCTGGGCGTAGGCGTTGCCGCGGGCGGGGGGTGGAATCGGTACGGGGGCCGGGCCACCGACGGTTCCGGCGTGTGAGCGCCAGCGGGCGGTGAACTCGTCGGCGGTCAGGCCGTCCGCTCGGATCGCCAGGGCCATGTGTTTGAGGCGGTCGCCGCCGCTTGTCCACCGGTCGGCCAGCCATTGCTCACCGCGTAGAACATGTTCGTGCGCAATGACTTCGGCGGTGGGTTCGGCATCGGTGACGGCATCTGGAATACGTGGTTGGGCTTGGCACCACCCATCGTGGCGGTTCATGTGCTCCTGGTCGCGGAACCATTCGACGCTGACACCGTCATGGGCGCAATCGGGTTCGGCCAGTTCGGGCACGACAGTGTTGACCGTCATTCGCACCGGGCGCACGTCGCCGGGGGCGTCTTCCGCTGCGCCGCACAGCAGCGGGTACTCGTGGATGAATTCCTCGATCGTCACGGTGTCACGGCGAACAGCGAAGCGCAGTCGTTTGATCAAGACCGCACCTCGGCGGATCCGGAAACCACTGCCGCATCCGATTTTCCGGCGCGCCACTCGGCGATATCTTCCCGCCACTGCTGCACCGCGGACTCCTTGATTCCCGCATAACCCTTGATCCGCGAGGTCGAGCCGGCCAGTTCCACCCGCTGCTCATACGGGACCCGTGCGCGCGGGGCGGTGATCTCTTCGATCAGGTTCCGGTATTCGCCGATGACCGCCCGCTCGGTGCGGCGATCACGATCCCAGCCGAAGACGTCGAAAGCGGTGCCGCGCAGCTTCTTCATTCTCCGCAGGACCCGGAATCCGAGTGCGTAGGGTCGGCCGGCGGGGAGTTTGCGATGTATACCGAGTCGCCGAAGGATCGGCGGATGTAGTTGGTAGGTCAGTGAATACGCGCCGTCGATGCCGAGTTCATCGGCGATCGCGTCGTAGTCGGCGGCCAGGTGCAGCCGGGCGACCTCGTATTCGTCCTTGTAGGTGAGCAGCGCGAACCAGGCGCCGATGACGGTGCGGGTCAGCGCCCAATTGGTCTCGGCGCTGTCGGTACCGGCGGTCCGTTCGACCAGGTCCAGGTAGCGGCGACCGAGCGCGACGCTCTGGTAGTCGATCACCTGCCCGGTCCGGCGGATCAGCAGGTCGCGCAGATCGCTGGGCAGATCCGCCATATCAGACTGTTCCACAAGCATTTTCGCTGCCTCGGCGGAACCCTCGGAAACCTCGTAGCCCAGGGCGGTGGGTGCGGCCCGCCGGCCCTTCAATGCCGCGTCGACCGCCTGCGGATCGTGAGCCAACCATCGTCCCCATTCGAAGGCCGCACGATTGACCTGCGCGGCCCGCCCGGCCAGCGCGGTGGTGATATCCGCCATCGCGACCGGCAGCGCGCCCCGCTGGAATGCCGCTCCCAGCAGCATCACATTGGCGGGCAGGTGATCTCCGAAGACCCGCTCGGCGACCGTGCGCGCGTCCACGATGGTGGTCCGCTCGGCACCGATATGCGCGCCGATCATCGCCTCGAGCTCACCGACCTCGGGCGGGGCGGATTGACTCTGCAGCATGGCCGCGGTCGGAGTGATGGTTCGGTCGATGACGGCGATTGCCTGTCCCGCATGGGCTTTGGCCAGATGCACCGGATCGGCGGCCTGTAGAATGTCGCCGGACAAATACAGATCCGCACCGCCGCTGCCCACCGCCGCCGCGGTCAGTCCGCGGCGATCGGCCGCCAGATGTAGATGCGATACCACCGATCCGGCCTTCTGCGACAGTCCGGTCTGATCCATACCGCCCACAACCCACCCAGCGGCCTCGGCTGCCTGGACGAGAATCCGGTTGGCCGTGATGATTCCGGTGCCGCCGATGCCGGTGAAATAGATGCTGTAGCGCCCGTCCACGGTGGCCGGCGTCGGGTCCGGCAGGGTTCCGACCGGGAGCTGCGGACGGGCCTTTCCGGTCTTACGTCCTTTGCGCTCACCGGATTTCGGTGTGATGGTCACAAAAGAGGGGCAGTCGCCGTCCAGACAGGTGTAGTCGCGATTACAACTCGATTCGTGGACGCGGCGTTTGGTGCCGAATTCGGTTTCCTGCGGCAACACTGACAGGCAGTTGCTCTTGGTGCCGCAGTCACCACAGCCCTCGCAGACGGCCTGGTTGATGACCACCCGGCGCGGCGGTTGCGGGAGCAGTCCGCGTTTGCGCAGGCGGCGCGCCTCGGCGGCACAGCGCTGGTCGTAGATGATCAC
>JAFMQT010000166.1 GCA_017354515.1 Nocardia sp.
GCGCGTCGGCGACGGTGCCGTGCACGTTGTACTTGAATGATGAATCACCCGGCGGCGCGTCGACGGTGAACAGATCGCCATCCACCTTCGCCGAACCGGGCCCGGTCGTGGCGATATCGGTGACGGTGAACCGGCGTTCGCCGTCCCGTCCGAACGCCACTCGCAGCGGTACCTGCATGCGGAATCGCCCACCGCTGGGAACTTTCACCGTTTCGGAGACCTCGAGCACCCCGGCGTCGTCGAGTTTGACGTCCGCGGTGATCGCCACCCCTGGTGGATTGTCGGCCCGAGCGGCCGGTGTCGCGACGAAGAGCCCCACTACAGCCAACATCAGAGCGCCGACGGCGCCCCCCCGGAAGTTCAGCATGGGGCCACAGCCTAATGGGAAGGGGCCGGAGGCGGTAGCGGAGCGTGACCACGCAGGCCACCCCCCGCAGGATATCCTTGCTATTCTGCGTCGAACGATGCCGACGATTTTCCGGTGCGAGGGGAGCGGGGGACAGTGACTGGATCACCACCCGGGCAGGGGCCGAATCCATTTGGTGGACAGCCATTTCCGGGTTACGGTCCACCCCCGGGTTATGCGCCGCCGCCCGGTTATGGACCGCCGCCCGGTTACCCTCCCGCGCCGGGCTACGGACCGCCGCCGGGCTACGGACCCCCTCCCGGGTACGGACCGCCCCCCGGTTATGCGCCGCCGCCGGGATATCGGCCGCCGCCGGGTTATCTGCCGCCCATACCGCCACCCCAGCCCGTGTGGCAACCGGGCACACCCCCGCCGCCTCGGCGGAAGGGGGCGGGCCGGCGTATCGGTTCAGCCTTTCTGGTGCTGCTGACGATCGTGGCGCTCGGGATGATCAAGATCGGGATTCGCCAGGGAATCTTCGCCGCCACGGACGGTGGGGACAGCGGCGGTGGGACCAGCTCAGCCGGGTACCGCTACTCGCCCACGCCGACCATGGCACCCGGTTCCGCGGGCAGCGCCGGGCCCGGTACCACGGGGGTCGCCGCGACCGGAACCAATCCGCTGCTGGCCGCACCGGGGGCGCCGCTGAGCCCCGCCGCATGCCGGTACCCGAAGTGGGGGACCGACGTCTCGACCGCGCGGGCGTTCTTCGAAAGCACGGCGACCTGTCTTGCGGCGGAGTGGAAGCCGGTACTGGCCAAGCACAATTTGCCGTTCGTCCCCCCGAAGCTGAGCGTGACGGCGTCGACTGCGGGAATCTCGACCCCGTGCACGGGCAACAGCACCAATTTCGCGGCCTTCTACTGCAGTGCCGACCAAACCATCTACATTCCGATCAGCCAGTTGCAGACCGATCTGATCGGCGATAAGTGGGAGGTTTACGTCTCGGTCTTCGCCCACGAGTACGGCCATCACATCCAGGCGCTGGCGGGCATTCTCGGCGCCGCCAACAGGCAGCGTGCCGAGTCGGCCCGGAGTACCTCACTGGAGATCAGCCGGCGGATCGAGTTGCAGGCCCAATGCCTGGACGGAATGCACATCGCCTCCTCCGCGGGCGCGAAATCCCTATCCGCACCGCAGGTTTCGGAGGCCAAACAGGACGCCTACGAGCGCGGCGATTCGGGCCGGGATATGCGCGATCACGGCACCACCCAGCACAGCGGTCAGTGGTGGGATACCGGATTCGGCAAGGACAACACCGCGCAGTGCAACACCTTCATCGCGCCGGCGGGGCAGGTGAGCTGAGTCGTACCGCTGCCGAGCTACCGGCCCTCGCGCAACTCCCGCATCCGGCGCACGCCCTCGTCGGGGTCCGGCACGCCGTCGAAGATGTCGAGCACCATATGCCCGAAACACGATGAGGCGAGTACCCGATCTGCGATGGCATCCCGATCACCCCACGGCAGATAGGGTTTCGCGATCATCAGCGAGGCGATTCCGTGTGCGGCCGACCAGAGTTCGAAAACCAGCGGCATCGGCTCCCCGGTACGCAGAATTCCGGCGTCCATCGCCTCGCGCACAGTGGCCGAGAATCGCTGGAAGGCGCCGCTTCCCAGCACCACATCGACCTGGCTGGGCCCGTTGCCGCGATAACCACCGGTCGCGGCCTGATATTCGCCGGGATGGTCCAGGGCGAAGCGCACATACGCCAGCCCCTGATCGCGCATCCGCGTGACGGGGGAGGCTGCGGGATCGGTGGCAGCCGCGATAGCCGTATCGAGATCCTCGAAGACCAGCGCCACCGCCGCGTCGATCAGCTCGTCCTTATCGGCGAAATGACGGTAGATCGAGGGGGCGGTGACGCCGACGCGCTTGCCGACGTCGCGAATCGACACCGAGTCGGCGCTTCCGGTCTGTGCCAGTAGCTCCCTTGTGGCGGTGATGATTTCGGCCCGCAAATCGGCACCGGAACCTCGGGCCGAGCGTTCTCGTCGTGGGCACATCACCGCTGCAACGCCTCCTGTCGTTCCGGGATTTGTTGCGGTGCGGGGGGCTCGGGTGCGTGTTCGGTGAGACCGAAGCGCTCGTGCCAGCGCGCCAGTGGGCCGGGCGCCCACCAGTTCGCCCGGCCCATCAATTTCATCACGGCCGGGACCAGAAGCATGCGGATGATCGTCGCGTCGGCCAGTACGGTGATCGTCGATCCGAGCCCGAACATCTGCATGAACGACACCTTCGAGCTGATCATCGCCCCCATGACGATCGCCATCAGAAGCGCTGCGGCGGTGATGATCCGCCCGGTCCGGGCCACCCCGAGGCCCACCGCGTGCTCGTTGTCGGCGGCGGTGCGGCCCGAGGCCAGCCACTCCTCCCGGATCCGCGACAGCAGGAACACCTCGTAGTCCATCGACATTCCGAAGGCCAGGCAGAACATCAGGATCGGCATGGTCGGCGTCAGGAATCCGGTCGCGTCGAAGCCGAGCAGACCGGAGAAGTGACCGACCTGGAAGACCCACACCATCGCGCCGAACATGGCGGTCAGCGAAAGCGAGTTGATCACAAGGGCTTTCAAAGGCAGCACCAGCGAACCGGTGAACCCGAACAGCACCGCGAAGGTCGCCAGGGCGATGAGTCCGAGCGCGAGTGGCAGCCGCGAGCCGAGGGCGCCGAGAGAATCGGCGTTCATCGCCGCGGCACCGCCGAACAGCGTCGGCGCCGGTGCCCGAACCGCCCGCAGCGCGGTCAGCTGATCCTGCCCCGGTTGCGAGAAGGGATCCAATGACGATGCGACACTGAGGAATTGGCCGCTCGAATTGGACATACCGGCCGGTGGCGACCCCATCTTGCCGCCGGAGACGAACACCCCGCTGCCCGACAGTACCGCGCTGACGCCCGGAACCTTGGACAGCGATCTGGCATACGCCGCGACGGCGTCGACATCACCGGTATGCCCGGGCAGCACGATCGTGGTCGCGACACCGGAGTTGACCGCCGGGAAGTCCGCCCGCAATACGTCGCCGACGTCGCGGCTGATGGATCCGGCCGGCAGCACCCGGTCGTCGGGATATCCGAATTTGACCCCGAGGAACGGCGACCCCACCGCGAGTAGCACCGCGGTGATCACGATCGAGACCGGCAGCGCCCGGTGCATCACCCAGGTGACCACGCGATACCACAGGGTTTCGGTATCCGGGCGCGGGCGCGGCGCGGGGCGGCGCGCGAGGGCGCGTAGCGCGGCCCGCAGATCCCAGGCGTTGATCCGATCGCCCAGCAGCACCAGCACCGCGGGCAGGATGACGATCGAGGCCACCGCCGCCGTCGCCACCACCGCGACACCCGCGTAGGCGAACGACTTCAGGAAGTACATATCGAAGACGGTCAGCACCGCGAGCGCCAGGGCGACCGTGAGCGCGGAGAACAACACCGTGCGGCCCGCGGTCTGCACTGCCCGGACCGCTGCCGCCGCGTGGTCGCGTCCTGCGGCCAATTCCTCCCGGTAGCGGCTCACGATGAACAGGCTGTAGTCGATGGCCAGCGCCAGGCCGAGCGCGGTCGTCATATTCAGCGCGTAGATCGAGACGTCGGTGACCATGGTGAACACTCGCAGCAGCGCCATCGTGGCCACGATCGCGAAGATGCCGATCGCCAGCGGCAGCGATGCGGCCACGACACTGCCGAACACCAGGATCAGCACGATCGCGGTCAGCGGAATGGCGAACGATTCGGCGGTGGTCAAATCCTTGGTGACCTGGTTGTTCACATCGTGGTAGACCGCCGCGATTCCCCCTGCACGGACGGACACACCGTCCGGAGTCGAGGCGAACTGCTTCTCGATATCGCCGGTGATTCGCTGCGCCCGGTCGTCCCCGCCGGTCAGATAGGCCAGGACGAGGGCCTTCTTACCGTCGGTGCTGCGCAGCGTGGAGGCGATCTGCGGCGGGCTGTTCCAGTACGACCGCACGCCGATGGCGTCCGGCCGCGCGCTGAGTTGGCGGGTGATCTCGGCGCCCACCGAGTGCGCCGTGGCCGACTCCACTCCCTGATCGGTGGTCACCAGCAGTGCCAGATTGGGCTGTGCTCCGCCGAACTGATCGGCCACGATCTGCTCGGCTCGGGTGGATTCGGCACTGTCGGAGGTGAAACCACCGGCCTGTAGATGGCTGGTGACGGTGATGCCGAAACCGGCGCAGCCGACGGCGACGACGAATGCCGCGATCAGGACCTGTTTCGGGAATCGGGTGGCCAGGCGTGCGATTCGAGTCAGCATGGGCGCTCCTCGGCTGCCGATAGGGTAACAGCGTTAGCGTAACGCTGTTACCCTATGACCGCGCAAGGGGTGAACAGGATTTTCAGAGCTCGTCAGCGGAGCCGGAGCGTCGCGGGCCGTCGGTGTGATGTCCGAACAGTCCGTGCGACTGGCCGCCGAACAGTCCGCGCGGGGCATGGCCGTGCACGCCCTCGGCGTAGGCGGTTTCGGCGTGCAGGGCGAAGTCGATACCGCCCGCTTCCTCCTCGCGGCTGATCCGGAAGCCCATCACCCAGGTGATCACCTTGGCGAGCGCGTAGGACACCCCGAAGGACCAGGCGGCCACCACCAGCACGCCGACGGCCTGTTTACCGAGCTGGCCGAGCCCTCCGCCGTAGAACAGCCCGCGCGGGCCGTTGGTCATCACCGGGGTGGCCAGCAGGCCGATCAGCAGGGTGCCGACAATGCCGCCGGTGAAGTGCACACCGACGACATCCAGCGAATCGTCGTAGCCGGCCTTGAATTTCCATCCGACGGCGTACGAGCACACCACGCCGGCCACCAGGCCCACGATCAGCGCGCCGAGCGTATTGGACGAACCGCACGAGGGGGTAATGGCGACCAGTCCGGCCACCGCGCCCGAGGCCGCACCGAAGGTGGTTGGGCGGCCGTCGCGCAACTGTTCCACGATGAGCCAGCCGAGCATGCCAAGACAGCCCGCGACCAGGGTGTTCAGGAAGACGGCCGCGGCCAGCCAATCGGCCTTGAACGCCGATCCGGCATTGAAGCCGAACCAGCCGAACCACAGCAGACCCGCACCCAGGAGTACGAACGGCAGATTATGCGGCCGCATCGCGTCGACCTTGAAACCGAGGCGCGGCCCCAGCACCAGCGCCAGCGCCAAGGCCGAAGCGCCCGAGGCGATCTCGACCACCAGACCACCCGCGAAATCCAGGGTGCCGAATTTGGCCAGCCAGCCGTCCGGTGCCCACACCCAGTGCGCGACGGGTGCGAACACCAGCAGCGTCCACACCGGGACGAACACCATCCATGCCGAGAATTTGGTGCGATCGGCGATAGCGCCGCTGACCAGGGCAACGGTCAGGATCGCGAAGGTCAGCTCGAAACTCACATAGAGCAGTTCGGGAACTCCGGTGCCCACATGTGAGGTGCGGGGATCGATTCCGGACAGCGCGAAGTGCGCGAGATTTCCGATCACCCCGCCGCCGGCGTCCTTACCGAACGCCAGCGTATAGCCGAGCAGCAGCCACACCACTGTCACCAGCGGTATGGAGATGAAGCTCATCATCAACATGTTCAGTACACCGGTGGTGCGCACCATGCCGCCGTAGAAGATGGCCAGGCCGGGGGTCATGAGTAGCACCAGGGCGGTACTGGCCAGCAGCCACGCCGTTGCGGCGGGGTCGAAGGTCGTGGGCACGGATATCTCCTTCTCGACACGCTTCGCGTGTGGAGAAACTACCGAATCGACGGTCCCTGCTCGCTGACGCGTCCGGAATCTGCTGGTCGGAGCGCTTTATTTGGGTCTGGCACGCCGGGTCAGGGCCCGCAGGCCGCGCGCGCCGGGTACCGGCAGGCCGTCCTCGATACGAAGCCACTGGGCGGTGGCCAGCCACTGTGCCTGGGCGCGGGCATCGGCGGTGTCATTGAACACCCGCCGACCACGGTCATCGCGCAGTTGATGGGCCAGCGACGACCAGCGTGGCGGCCGGCCGTGGCCGGTGCGGTAGTTGTCCAGGAATCCGGCGACCAGGGTGCCGATCGCATTGACCGGCAGCGGTGATACCCGGGCGCCGTATTCGGCCGAGTGAAAGCGCCGGGCCGCGCACAGTGAGCGCGGTGTGCCGTCGAAGGCGATCCAGCCGGCGCGCTGGGCGCGTTCGATGAGCCACAGATGTTTGATCGCTTCCGGTGCGATGTTTCCGACTCGGCGGCTGATCAGAGCGAGTACCGCGGGAGCGTGGTATATGTCGCGGCGGGTCGGGCCGATTTGGCGGGATCGCCAATACTCGTCGGTAATATTCGCGATCAGATTTCCGAATTCGTCGATATGCCGTTGCGCCCGCCGCCCGAGGCGTTCGATACGTTCGGATTCCGCGCGAATTCGATTCTGTGCCAACCGCGTATCGATGGCCGGCAGCGTCGGCACCTGCCCGCGCTCGAGCAATTCCAGAATGGCGCCGGCGGTGGTGGGGTCGGCGGCCGCGGCGGCCGGCAGCGACTGCCGGTTCCGGTCGAAATCACCCGGACTGATCGCGCGGCTCAGTAGACCCGCGACCTGCCTGTTACCGGCGAATTCGGTGTGGGACAGCCAGGCGGTTGCGATGTCTTCACATGTGGGCACGGAAACACACCTCCGAAAATGGTCGGAGCATGGGATCGGGAGGATCGGTGAATCATTCAGTGCTGAATACTTTTCGGCGCCGGACATTTTTGTGCCCCGGCCGGGATGAGGGACCGACCGGGGACACCAACCTGATGAAGGTTTGGCCACCGAAGTTGCCGCAACTGACATTAGCCAGGTGATTGCGAGTCGTCCAACCGGTTGATGTAATCGTGACGTCCGCAAAGCGCCGGTCAAACGGGGAATGGGTCCGAACGGCTCCGCGTGATGCTGCGTGGAGGCGAAATCATTCGGAATTATCCCGCTGGTACGAATTGCGCCGACCATGCGATTGCCGGCACGGTCGGTTGCGCACGCCTCGATCGGACAGCCGGAATGCTTGTGATCTAAATCACAATTTATGACAGGTGGTGTTGACGCCTGCGCGGGCTGTCCTGGAGGGGGTGCGCGGGGGTGCTGGGTGTCGGGGTGCGCCGGTACCCTCGGGCCGTGGCTCTGTACCGGAAATATCGACCGGCAACCTTCGCCGAGGTAGTGGGGCAGGAACACGTCACCGATCCGCTGAGTACCGCCCTGGACACCGGGCGGATCAGTCACGCGTATCTGTTCTCCGGTCCGCGCGGATGCGGTAAGACGTCCTCAGCACGTATTCTGGCCCGCTCGCTGAACTGCGTCGACGGCCCGACCTCGCAGCCGTGCGGGGAATGTCCGTCGTGTGTGGCGCTCGCGCCCGGCGGTGCCGGCAATCTCGACGTCATCGAACTGGACGCGGCCAGTCACGGCGGTGTCGACGACACCCGTGAACTTCGCGATCGCGCCTTCTACGCTCCCGCCGAATCGCGCTACCGCGTCTTCATCGTGGACGAGGCGCATATGGTCACCACGGCGGGATTCAACGCGCTGCTCAAGATCGTCGAGGAACCGCCCGCCCATCTGATCTTCATCTTCGCCACCACCGAGCCGGAGAAGGTGCTGCCGACCATCCGCTCGCGGACCCACCACTATCCGTTCCGCCTGCTGCCTCCGGCGACCATGCGCGGGCTGCTCGGCACGATCTGCGATCAGGAGGGGGTGGCGGTCGAGGAGTCGGTGTATCCGCTGGTGATCCGCGCTGGCGGCGGCTCCCCGCGAGACAGCCTCAGCGTGCTGGACCAGCTGCTGGCCGGCGCCGGTCCCGAGGGGGTCACCTATCCGCGGGCACTGGCTCTGCTCGGGGTCACCGATATCGCGCTGATCGACGAGGCCGTCGAGGCGCTGGCCGCCGATGACGGCGCCGCGCTGTTCGCCACCGTCGACCGGGTGGTCGAGGCCGGTCACGATCCCAGGCGCTTCGCCACCGACCTGCTGGAGCGAATTCGCGATCTGATTCTGCTGCGTGCGGTCCCCGACGCCGCCGAGCGGAATCTGGTCACCGGGCCCGGCGATGTCATCGAGCGGATGACCGCACAGGCCGGGAGCATCGGTCCGGCGACACTGGCCCGCTACGCCGAATTGCTGCACGAGGGCCTCGGCGATATGCGCGGCGCCACCGCCCCGCGCCTGCTGCTGGAGGTCATCTGCGCCCGCATGCTGCTGCCCTCGGTATCGGCGGCCGAATCGGC